>NZ_JBEOUD010000004.1:0-275734 GCF_040303865.1 Streptomyces sp. NPDC094034
AGCCTGGCGAGCGGTGCGCCGAGACAGTGGTGGATGCCGTGGCTGAAGGCGAGCTGAGCACGGTTCGCGGCGGGGCGCCCACGCGGCCGGTCCGCTGTTCAGGAGGCGACGGGTCCGCTGTTCGGGAGGCGGCGGTCAGCGGCCGGGAGCCGCCGTAGTCACTGCGCGCCGGGGCGCACCAGCCCGCTCTCGTACGCGTACACCGCGGCCTGCACCCGGTCGCGCAGTCCCAGCTTGGTCAGCACATGACCCACATGCGTCTTGACCGTGGTCTCGCTGACGAAGAGGTCCGCGGCGATCTCCGCGTTGGACAGCCCCCGGGCGACCAGCTTGAGCACCTCGACCTCGCGCTCGGTCAGCGTGTGGAGCGTGTCGGGCACCGGCTCCTCGCCGGACGGCAGATGATCCGCGTACTTGTCGAGCAGCCGGCGCGTGATGCTGGGCGCCAGCATCGCCTCACCCGCCGCGACCACCCGGATCGCCTGGACCAGCTCATGGGCGGGCGCGTCCTTGAGCAGAAAGCCGCTGGCCCCCGCGCGCAGCGCCTCCACCACGTACTCGTCGAGATCGAAGGTCGTCAGCACCAGCACCTTCGCCGGACCGTCCCGGCCCGGGCCGGTGATCTGGCGGGTCGCCTCCACCCCGTCCATCCTGGGCATCCGGATGTCCATCAGCACCACATCGGGCTGTAGCGCGCGGACCTGGTCGATGGCCTGGAGGCCGTCCCCGGCCTCGCCGACGACCGCGATGTCCTGCTCGGCCTCCAGAATCATCCGGAAGCCGGTGCGCAGCAGCGGCTGGTCATCGACCAGTAGGACGCGGACAGTCACAGGGAACTCCTTCACTAGACCGGTCCCATTCTGCCCTGGCCGCCCCACCACGACTCCGCCGGGCGCTACGGGCGCCCGCGCGCGGCTACGCGGACCCCGGCACGCCGATCGTCAGCGGATAGACGGGGGGCGTACCACCGAATTCCGGACAGACCGCCTGGTGGTCGCACCAGCCGCACAGCTTCGTGGGACGCGGCCGCCAGTCACCCGTCTCGGTGGCCAGCCTGATCGCCTCCCAGAGCGCGAGCAGCTTGCGCTCCACCCGCTCCAGATCGGCCTCCACCGGGTCGTACGTGACAACCTCCCCGCTGCCCAGATACACCAGCTGGAGCCGGCGCGGCACCACCCGCTTCAGCCGCCAGATCACCAGCGCGTAGAACGACATCTGGAACCGCGCCCCGTCCGCGTACTCCGGACGAGGGGCCTTGCCCGTCTTGTAGTCGACGATCCGTACCTCGCCCGTAGGTGCCACATCGACGCGGTCGATCACCCCGCGCAGCCGCAGCCCCGACTCCAGCTCCGTCTCGACGAAGAGCTCCCGCTCGGCCGGCTCCAGCCGGGTCGGGTCCTCCAGCGAGAACCACCGCTCGACCAGCCGCTCCGCCTCCGCCAGCCAGCCCGCCAGCCGCTCGCCCTCCGAGTCCTCCGCGAACAGCTCGGCCAGCTCGGGCCGGGACTCCAGCAGCCGGTCCCACTGGCCGGGGATCAGCGCCTTGGCCCGCGGCGCCGTACGCTCCACGGCCGGCGCGTCGAAGAGCCGCTCCAGCACGGCGTGGACGAGCGTGCCACGGGTCGCCGCCTCGCTCGGCTTCTCCGGCAGCTTGTCGATCACGCGGAAGCGGTACAGCAGCGGACACTGCATGAAGTCGCTCGCACGCGAAGGCGACAGCGACATCGGCGCCCGGTCCCGCGGCGAAGTGGGCGGCGTGCTGGGCGAAGTGGGCGGCAGGCTCGTACTCATGACGCAGACCCTATGACCCGACACCGACAGCGATCCGAATACCATCGACCACAGAGCCACTCGCACCGCATGACCGAGCGAGCGACGCTGCTGACGAAGGGAACCCGTGAAAGAGGACGACGAGCGCGACGAGAGCAAGCCGTCGCCGCCCGGCAAGGGGGATACGGGCCCCGACGACAAGCCACCCCGCCGTGAGGACCCGGGCGGCGGCATTCTCATGGGCCGCCCCTTCGGCGTGCCGGTGTACGTCGCCCCGAGCTGGTTCCTGGTGGCCGCGCTCATCACCTGGATCTTCGGTGGCCAGCTCGAACGGATCCTCCCGCAGCTGGGCGGCCTCCGCTATCTGCTGGCGCTCTTCTTCGCCGTCGCCTTCTACGCCTCCGTACTCGTCCATGAACTGGCCCATACGGTCGCCGCGCTGCGCTTCAAGCTGCCGGTGCGCCGGATCCAGCTCCAGTTCTTCGGCGGCGTCTCCGAGATCGAGAAGGAGTCCGAG
Source organism: Streptomyces sp. NPDC094034 (assembly GCF_040303865.1). Lineage (NCBI taxonomy): Bacteria > Bacillati > Actinomycetota > Actinomycetes > Kitasatosporales > Streptomycetaceae > Streptomyces > Streptomyces sp. NPDC094034. Next base: position 2,288 of record NZ_JBEOUD010000004.1, read on the forward strand.
ACCCCGGGGCGTGAATTCATCCTGGCGTTCGTCGGACCGCTGCTCTCGCTGGTGCTCTCGGGGATCTTCTACCTCGGCCTGCTGGCCGTCGAGCCCGGTACGGTCCCCGGCGTCCTGCTCGCGGGGCTCATGGTCTCCAATCTGATCGTCGCCGCCTTCAATCTGCTCCCCGGCCTTCCGCTGGACGGCGGCCGGATGCTGCGCGCCGTCGTCTGGAAGATCACGGGCAAGCCGATGAGCGGCACCGTCGCCGCCGCCTGGGTCGGCCGGGCGCTCGCCGTCGCCGTGCTGATCGGTCTGCCGCTCCTCACCCGTACGGGTGCCCTGGGCACCTCCGCCAGGAACGCCGGCGGTATGGAGACCGTCACCGACGCGCTGCTCGCCGCCATCCTCGCGGCGATCATCTGGACCGGCGCGGGCAACAGCCTGCGGATGGCCAGGCTCCGCGAACACCTCCCCGAACTCCAGGCCCGCGCCCTCACCCGGCGCGCGGTGCCGGTCGAGTCCTCCACTCCGCTCTCCGAGGCGCTGCGCCGGGCCAACGAGGCGGGCGCCCGGGCCCTGGTCGTCGTCGACGGCCAGGGCGACCCGACGGCCCTGGTCCGGGAGTCCGCGATCGTCGGCGTACCCCAGCACCGTCGGCCCTGGGTCGCCGTCAGCGGTCTCGCCCAGGACCTCACGGACGGCATGAAGGTCCCCGCGGACCTGGCGGGGGAGGCCCTGCTCGAACGGCTCAGGGCCAGCCCCGCGACGGAGTATCTGGTGCTGGAGGAGACGGGCGAGATCTACGGCGTCCTGTCGACCGCCGATGTCGAGCGCGCCTTCGTGGCCGCGATGGCCCGCCCGCAGGGGAAGTGAGGACCAGCGGGCCGCTCGTCCGGGCGAACCGGGACCCCGGAAAAAGCGGCTAAGCTTCAAACATGTCCGAACCGACCGGTGCCGCCCGTCGTCGCGGCCCCTTCAAGGTCGGGGACCAGGTTCAGCTCACCGACCCCAAGGGACGCCACTACACCTTCACGCTCGAAGCCGGGAAGAATTTCCACACCCACAAAGGGTCCTTCCCGCACGATGAGCTGATCGGTGCTCCCGAGGGCAGTGTTGTCCGTACCACGGGAAACGTCGCCTATCTCGCGCTGCGCCCCCTGCTCCCCGACTATGTCCTGTCCATGCCCCGCGGCGCCGCGGTGGTCTATCCGAAGGACGCCGGCCAGATCCTGGCCTTCGCCGACATCTTTCCCGGCGCACGCGTCGTCGAGGCGGGCGTGGGCTCCGGCTCGCTCAGCAGCTTCCTGCTGCGCGTCATCGGGGACCAGGGCATGCTGCACTCCTACGAGCGCCGCCAGGACTTCGCCGACATCGCACGGCAGAACGTGGAGCGCTACTTCGGCGAGCCGCACCCCGCCTGGCAGCTGACGGTCGGTGACCTTCAGGACAATCTGTCCGACACGGACGTCGACCGCGTGATCCTGGACATGCTCGCCCCCTGGGAGTGCGTCGAGGCCGTCTCCAAGGCGCTGGTGCCCGGCGGCATCCTCTGCGCGTATGTCGCGACGACCACACAACTCGCCCGCACCGTCGAGACGATCAGGGAATTCGGCACGTTCAACGAGCCTGCCGCCTGGGAGTCGATGATCCGCAACTGGCATGTGGAGGGCCTCGCCGTACGCCCGGACCACCGGATGATCGGCCACACCGGATTCCTGGTGACCGCCCGCCGCCTCGCGGACGGCGTCGAGCCGCCGCTGCGCCGCCGCCGTCCCGCCAAGGGCGCGTACGGCGAGGACTACGACGGCCCGGGCAGCGCCAGCGGCGGAGGCACGCGCGGCTGACCGAACCCGCCCACAGCGCTGCCGAGTTCCCGTCCGCGACGGACGAACTCGGCGGCGCTTTCTTTACGTTGGCCTTACGGACCCCGCTGTTCCGCCGCGTTGTGACGTGTGGCACGATGCTGTCTCCCTCCCCCCACCGTTGGTTATCCGCCGGTACCGCCTTCACAGGAGACACTCCGCGTGCAGCTCTCCGACGTTCCGGACCTCGCGCACACCCGGCCCCGCCCCGTGCACTGGCTCGCGACGGCCACCGCGATGGCCGCTGTCGTGGCCCTGGCCGGTCTGCTCCAGCCCGGGGCCGCCACGGCGTCCCAGTCGGGCTCGGGATCCCCGAAGACCGCGGCCCCCGGCCGCGCCCCACTGCCCGCCCCCGACCCCTCCGGCGTGGACTTCCCGCTGGAGTGCGGGGGCGTCGGCACGACCCTGGCCAAGAAGGCCTCGGGCGACCTCGACGGGGACGGCAACCCGGAGACCGTGGCGGTCGTGCACTGCGCGGCCGGCTCCGGCACCCCGCCCAACGGCGTGTACGTGCTGACCAGGACAGGCGACGAGGGCGAGCCGGCCAGGATCGTGGCGACCCTGGTGGACCCGAAGGACAAGCTCACCGTCGGCCCCGACTTCGCGGTACGCGACGGGGAGATCGTCGCGACGCTGCTCGGCTACTCGGGCCCCACGGTGCCCAGCTGCTGTCCCGACGAGGAACAGCGTGTCTCCTGGCGGTGGCAGAACGGCGCGTTCGTGCGCGGCGAGCGGCCCGTCGCGCGGAGTGTGTGAAAGATCACCGCGGGTGGCGCCATGAGACGGGCCGTGACAGGGAGTTACGCCGCGTCGGGGCCGTACACCTCGACCTGGTCCGTCACCCGGCGTACATGAATGCAGTCACCGGGGCACTCCCTGGCGGAGTCCACCACGTCGCGCAGCAGCGGCAGGGGTACGCGTGTGGTCGCGCCCGGGTCCTGGAGCAGTTCGTCGTCCGGGCTCTTCACATAGGCCAGCCCGTCGATGTCCAGCTCGAACACATCAGGGGCGTACTGCGCACAGATCCCGTCCCCGGTGCAGAGGTCCTGGTCGATCCAGACCTCCAGCGGCTCACCGTTGTCGGTGACGCCTTCGGTGGGAGCCTCCTGCTGCACGGTCATCTCTCCTGCCGTTTACCGCGCCGGGCAGCGCATTATGGAGTAAGTCGCGGCGGCCCTGACGGGTGTTGAACGCCTCGACGATACAACCGACAGCTTTCCGATGTTCCTGGGTGGGTATTCCCCTGGCGTGAGGGAGGGCGCAAGGGTGAAGATCGGACCTACCCCGACAGTCTTTGTGATCTAGGGGTTTCAATCATCACCCACCCAGGTAGGGTCAGGAAGCGTCCAGCTCCCCTTGGAGGAGGTGAGGACCGTGGCAGCCCACGACGACGACATCAACCGCGGCATCCGGCCCGGGCGGGGGTCCGAAGACCCAGCCGGCCAGGTTGCCTATCTCGAGCAGGAAATCGCCGTCCTGCGACGTAAGCTCGCCGACTCTCCGCGGCACACGAGGATTCTCGAAGAGCGGATCGTCGAGTTGCAGACGAATCTCGCCGGAGTGTCCGCACAGAACGAGCGGCTCGCCAATACTCTGCGTGAGGCCCGCGATCAGATCGTGGCCCTCAAGGAGGAGGTCGACCGGCTCGCTCAGCCGCCGGCCGGCTTCGGTGTCTTTCTGCAGGCCAATGAGGACGGCACGGCCGATATCTTCACCGGGGGCCGCAAGCTCCGGGTGAATGTCAGCCCCGGCGTCGAGCTCGACGAGCTCAGGCGCGGCCAGGAAGTCATGCTCAACGAGGCGCTCAATGTGGTCGAGGCCATGGAGTTCGAGCGCGCCGGGGACATCGTCACCCTCAAGGAGATCCTTGAGGACGGCGAGCGCGCCCTGGTGATCGGGCACACCGACGAGGAACGGGTGGTGCGGCTCGCCGAGCCGCTGCTGGACATCACCGTCCGTCCCGGCGACGCCCTCCTGCTCGAACCGCGCTCCGGCTATGTCTATGAAGTGGTTCCCAAGAGCGAGGTCGAGGAGCTTGTCCTCGAAGAGGTTCCGGACGTCGATTACGACAAGATCGGCGGTCTGGGCGGCCAGATCGAGATGATCCGCGACGCGGTCGAGCTTCCGTACCTCCACCCGGACCTCTTCAAGGAGCACGAACTGCGACCGCCGAAGGGCATCCTGCTCTACGGCCCGCCCGGCTGCGGCAAGACCCTGATCGCCAAGGCCGTCGCGAACTCCCTCGCCAAGAAGGTCGCCGAGGTGACCGGCCGGCCGGCGGGGAAGAGCTACTTCCTCAACATCAAGGGTCCCGAGCTCCTCAACAAGTACGTCGGTGAGACCGAGCGCCATATCCGCCTGGTCTTCCAGCGTGCCCGGGAGAAGGCGAGCGAGGGCACGCCCGTCATCGTCTTCTTCGACGAGATGGAGTCCCTCTTCCGCACCCGCGGATCCGGGGTCAGCTCGGACGTGGAGAACACCATCGTCCCCCAGCTGCTCGCCGAGATCGACGGTGTGGAGGGCCTGGAGAACGTCATCGTCATCGGCGCCTCCAACCGCGAGGACATGATCGACCCCGCGATCCTGCGGCCCGGCCGGCTCGATGTGAAGATCAAGATCGAGCGTCCGGACGCGGAGGCGGCGAAGGACATCTTCGCGAAGTATCTGACGTCCTCGCTGCCGCTGCACGCGGACGACGTCTCCGAGCACAACGGCTCCAAGGAGTCCGCGGCTCACGGGATGATCCAGTCCGTCGTGGAGCAGATGTACGCGGAATCCGAGGAGAACCGCTTCCTTGAGGTCACGTACGCGAACGGCGACAAGGAAGTCCTGTATTTCAAGGACTTCAACTCCGGTGCGATGATCCAGAACATTGTCGACCGGGCCAAGAAGATGGCCATCAAGGCATTCCTCGACCACGACCAGAAGGGCCTCAGGGTCTCCCATCTCCTCCAGGCTTGCGTGGATGAGTTCAAGGAGAACGAGGACCTGCCGAACACCACGAACCCGGACGACTGGGCCCGTATCTCCGGTAAGAAGGGCGAGCGGATTGTCTTCATCCGTACCCTGGTGACCGGAAAGCAGGGCGCGGACACCGGACGCTCCATCGACACGGTGGCGAACACCGGTCAGTACCTGTAGAGCGCGGACCGGCTGCGGATGTCCGGAAGGGCATCCGCAGCCGGTTGCTTTCCACGTACCTTCCACCACACCAGGCCAATGACGGAAATGATCTCCCCACCGGCGCAGAGGCGTTCTAGGCTCTTTCCTACCGCCGCGTCGCGCAGTGCGGGGTCGGGCACCGCACACGCATACGCGACGGAGAGACAGCGGTACTTGAGCCGCGCTTCCGGAGGGGAGCGCCGCCGGGCAAGGAGGGCCGCATGACCGTACGGCGAGTAATGGGCATCGAGACGGAGTACGGCATCTCCGTTCCGGGTCACCCGAACGCCAATGCCATGCTCACCTCGTCCCAGATCGTCAACGCCTACGCGGCGGCGATGCACCGGGCGCGACGTGCCCGCTGGGATTTCGAGGAAGAGAATCCGCTGCGGGATGCCCGTGGCTTCGACCTCGCCCGCGAGACGGCCGATTCCAGTCAGCTCACCGACGAGGACATCGGCCTGGCGAATGTGATTCTCACGAATGGCGCGCGGCTGTACGTGGACCACGCCCACCCGGAATACAGCTCTCCCGAGATCACCAATCCGCGCGACGCCGTCCTCTGGGACAAGGCGGGCGAGCGCATCATGGCCGAGGCCGCCGAACGCGCGGCCCAGCTTCCGGGCGCCCAGCCGATCCATCTGTACAAGAACAACACCGACAACAAGGGCGCGTCCTACGGCACGCACGAGAACTATCTGATGAAGCGGGAAACCCCCTTCTCGGACATCGTGCGCCATCTGACGCCGTTCTTCGTCTCCCGGCAGGTCGTCACCGGCGCGGGCCGGGTCGGTATCGGCCAGGACGGACATGAGCACGGCTTCCAGATCAGCCAGCGCGCGGACTATTTCGAGGTCGAGGTCGGCCTGGAGACCACGCTCAAGCGCCCCATCATCAATACACGTGACGAGCCGCATTCCGACGCGGAGAAATACCGCCGGCTGCATGTGATCATCGGCGACGCGAATCTGTCGGAGATCTCGACCTATCTCAAGCTCGGCACGACATCGCTCGTCCTCTCGATGATCGAGGACGGCTTCATCAACGTCGATCTCGCGGTCGACCAGCCGGTCCGCACGCTCCACCAGGTCTCGCACGACCCCGAACTCGGCCGGCTGGTCACGCTCCGCAGCGGACGGACACTCACCGCTGTCCAGCTCCAGATGGAGTACTACGAGCTGGCCAGAAAGTATGTGGAGGAGCGGTACGGCGTCGATGCCGACGAGCAGACCAAGGACGTCCTGGGCCGCTGGGAGGACACCCTCAACCGGCTGGAGAACGATCCGATGAGTCTGTCGGGCGAGCTCGACTGGATCACCAAGCGGGAGATCCTGGAGGGCTACCGGCGCCGGGACAACCTGGACTGGGACGCGGCCCGGCTGCACCTGGTGGACCTCCAGTACGCCGACGTACGCCCCGCCAAGGGCCTCTACAACCGTCTGGTGGCCCGTGGCAAGATGCGGCGGCTCCTAGACGACCAGGACGTCGAGCGGGCCAGGACGAAGCCTCCGGAGGACACCAGGGCGTATTTCCGGGGACGGTGCCTGGAGCAGTACGCGGACGATGTGGCGGCCGCCTCGTGGGATTCGGTCATCTTCGATCTGCCCGGCCGTGACTCGCTTCAGCGTGTGCCCACTCTGGAGCCGCTGCGGGGCACCCGGAACCACGTCAAGGAGCTGCTCGACCGCTGCCGTACGGCGGAGGAGCTGGTCCGGGTGCTGTCCGGAGGCTGAAATGGTCCCCGTCCGGGAATGATCGAGGTGGTACCCGGACGTTGTCAGAAGTGCGGGGCCGATGTCGGACCCTCCTTGTAGGGTCTGATCATGTAGGTCACATCGAGCGGGGCGAACCGAGCGGGGTGAGGGTTATGGCGACCAAGGACACCGGCGGCGGACAGCAGAAGGCGACGCGTTCCACCGAGGAGACCGAGGAGCAGGCGCAGGAGGCGCAGGCATCCGAGGACCTCAAGGAGCGCCAGGAGAAATTGTCCGACGACGTGGACTCCGTCCTGGACGAGATCGACGACGTCCTTGAGGAGAACGCCGAGGACTTCGTGCGCTCCTTCGTCCAAAAGGGCGGCCAGTAGCAGCGGTTGTCCGTTCCGGTGCGCCGGTGAAAGCCGGTCGCACCGGGACGGATGACACGCGGCGGCGCGGGTAAGGTCCGTGCACAGTTCTTAAGATCGGCCCGGCGCGAGCGGCGGGCCGCCGCCCACCCGGAAGGAAACGTGTGGAAGCCAACCCTCGTAACACCGGGCGTCTGCCGGCACCCTTCCTGACGCCCGGCTCGTCCTCGTTCATGGACTTCCTGTCCCACCACTCGCCGGACTTGCTGCCCGGCAAGCGCTCGCTGCCGCCGCTCCAAGGCGCCATCGAGGCGCCGCACGGGACGACGATCGTCGCGGTCAGCTTCCCCGGGGGCGTGGTGCTCGCCGGTGACCGGCGCGCGACGATGGGCAACATGATCGCCCAGCGCGACATCGAGAAGGTGTTCCCGGCCGACGAGTACTCGGCCGTCGGCATCGCGGGCACCGCGGGTCTCGCCGTGGAGATGGTCAAGCTCTTCCAACTGGAGCTGGAGCACTTCGAGAAGGTCGAAGGAGCCCAGCTCTCCCTGGAGGGCAAGGCCAACCGGCTCTCCACGATGATCCGCAGCAATCTGGCCATGGCCATGCAGGGTCTGGCCGTCGTCCCTCTCTTCGCGGGCTGGGACGTCGACCGCGCGAAGGGCCGCATCTTCTCGTACGACGTGACGGGCGGCCGTTCCGAGGAGGTGGGCTTCGCGTCCACCGGATCCGGCTCGATCTTCGCCCGTGGCGCGATGAAGAAGCTCTACCGCGAGGATCTGACCGAGGAGCAGGCCATCACCCTGGTCGTCCAGGCGCTCTACGACGCCGCGGACGACGACTCGGCGACGGGGGGTCCCGATGTGGCCCGCCGGATCTTTCCGATCGTCACCGTCATCACCGAGGACGGCTTCCGGAAGCTGACCGACACGGAATCCGCCGAGACCGCCCGCTCGATCCTGGAGCGCCGGCTGGAGCAGCCCGACGGCCCGCGCGCCGCGCTGCTCTGATGCCGCTCTCTTCTGAATAAACATGCCTCTGACAGAAAGGGACGGATAGCCGGTGTCGACGCCGTTCTATGTCTCACCCCAGCAGGCCATGGCCGACCGGGCGGAATACGCCCGCAAGGGCATCGCTCGCGGCCGCAGCCTCGTCGTGCTGCAGTACGCCGACGGCATTGTCTTCGTCGGCGAGAACCCGTCCCGAGCACTTCACAAGTTCAGCGAGATCTACGACCGGATCGGGTTCGCGGCCGCCGGCAAGTACAACGAGTACGAGAATCTGCGCATCGGCGGGGTGCGCTACGCGGATCTGCGCGGCTTCACCTACGACCGCGACGATGTGACCGCCCGCGGTCTCGCCAATGTCTACGCCCAGACGCTCGGCACGATCTTCTCCAGCGCGGGTGAGAAGCCGTACGAGGTGGAGCTGGTGGTCGCCGAGGTGGGCGCCACACCGGACGGCGACCAGATCTACCGGCTGCCCCACGACGGCTCGATCGTGGATGAGCACGGCTCGGTCGCGGTCGGGGGCAGTTCGGAGCAGATCAGCTCCTATCTGGACCAGCGGCACCGCGATGGCATGTCGCTCGCCGAGGCCCTGAAGCTGGCCGTCCAGGCGCTCTCCAGGGACACCAACGGCGGCGAGCGGGAGATCCCCGCCGAGCGGCTTGAGGTGGCGGTCCTGGACCGTACGCGACCGCAGCAGCGCAAGTTCAAGCGGATCGTGGGCCGTCAGCTCTCCCGGCTGCTGGAGGCTGACGGCGCGGCGTCCACGCCGACGGACGCGCCGTCGGACACCGAGGAGCCGGACGGCGGCGCCACCCCCGCCCCGGCCAAGACGCCCTCGGAACCGCCGGAGGCGCCGGAGACCACCGAGAAGCCCGAGCCCAAGGCGTCCGAGGGCAAGGGCAGCGGCAAGCCGGACGGAGAGGACACCGACGAGTAGCCCCGGCGGAAACGTCTCGGCAGGCCCCGACGCGCTCGCGCGCGCCGGGGCCTCGTCATGGCGCCGGCGGTGTCACCGGACGGGCGCCGGACGCGTCACGGGAGGGGCCGTGCGGGCGGCGGGGGCGCCGTGGAGTCCCGGACCACCAGCGAGACCGGCAGGTCGCCGGTCTGAGGCCGACGGCCGTCCAGGACCGCCAGCAGGGCCGACATCCCGCGCTCGCCCACCAGCTCGGCGGGCAGCCGTACCGTCGTCAGCTCCGGCTCGACCGCCGTCGCGAGCGCCAGATCGTCGAAGCCGCTCACCGAGATGTCCTCCGGCACCCGCAGCCCGAGCCGCCGTACGGCCTTGCAGGCGCCCGCGGCCAGGATGTCGTCGTCGCACACCAGCGCCGTCGGCCGGGCCCCGGGGGCGCTGAGGGCGCGCTCGACCGCCTCCCGCCCGGCATTCACCTCCAGCGGCGCGGGGACCGTGCGCACGGTCGCGTCCGGCACCCCCCGTACCGTCTGGGCCAGTGCCGCCGCCCGTACGTCGAAGGTCCACGAGGCCACGGCGGAGGAGAGATGGAGCAGCCGCCGGTGGCCGAGACCCAGCAGGTGTCCGGCGATCTGCCGCATGCCGTCGGCGATGTCCAGATTCACCCGGGCGGCGGCTCCGGGCGCCGCCGGATCGCTGTCGAGCATCACCAGCGGCAGATCCGCGCCGTCCGCGCCGCGGATCGCGTCGAGCGCGCCGGTCGCCATCGAGGAGGCGATCACCCCGTCCAGCGCGGCCCGCGCCGAGGCGAAGGGGTCCTTGGCGGGGCCCACCCCGGCCGGTGAGGGGTAGAGGACGACCCCGAAGCCATGCTCCGCGGCGACCTCGGCCGCTCCCGTGTAGACGCGGGCGAAGAACTCGTTGGTGAGCGCGGGCACGACCAGGAGCGCCGTTCTGGTGGTGCCGAGCCGCAGATTGCGGGCCGCGAGATTGGGCCGGTAGCCCAGGGCGCGCGCCGCGTCCCGCACCAGCGCGGCGGTCCGCTCCGAGACCCTGCCCCGCCACTTGTCGCCGAGGACGAGCGAGACCGTGGCCTGGGACACGCCCGCGGCGCGCGCCACGTCCTTGCTGGTGGGCCTGGCGGACTGCTCTGTCATGACTGCCGTTCTCCGTCGCGCGGTGCGAATCGCGGTGGACCCGCGGACTGCGCACATGGTACGTATGGCGCTGGACGTTATACGTAAAACCTCGGACGGGGCCGGAGGGCTGGCCCCGGGACGAGCCGACGGAAACAGGGGGCGACATGGCCACGGGGTACCTGGACATACTCAAGGCGCCGAGCGCCGCACGGCTGCTCGCCGGCACGCTGGTGGGCAGGCTGCCGAGCGCCACGGGCCATATCGCGATCGTCCTGTTCATCCGCGCCGAGGGCGGCAGCTACACGCTGGCCGGGGTGCTCACGGCGCTCTACGGCATCACCACGGCCATCGGCCAGCCGCTGCTGGGCCGGGCCGTGGACCTGTTCGGACAGCCCCGCGTGCAGCTCCCCGCGGCGCTGGTCTCGGCCCTCGGCATGGTGCTCTTCGCGGCGGTCGGAACGGGGACGCCGGCCCTCGCGTACCCGGCCGTGGCGCTCGCGGGCCTGTTCACCCCGCCGCTTGAGGGCGGACTGCGCGCGTTGTGGCCGAGCGTTCTGGGCCGGGAGGACCGGGTGCACCGGGCGTACGCGATGGACGCCGTGGCCCAGGAGGTCATGTTCACGGTCGGCCCGCTCCTCGTCACCCTGCTGGTCGCGCTCTGGTCCCCGGCCGCCGCGCTGCTCGTGATCAACGTGATCGGTGTACTCGGCGCGCTCTCCGTCGTCGTGTCCAAGCCCTCCCGGGCCTGGCGCTCCGCGCCCCGTCAGGCGCACTGGCTCGGCGCCCTGCGCTCGCCGGGGCTGCTCGCCCTCCTCGGCGCGTTCCTCTTCATCGGCATGGCCCTCGGCTCCATCACCGTCGCGGGCGTCGCCTACGCCGACGACCACGGCGACGAGTCCGTGTACGGCTGGCTGATGGCCGCCCTCGGACTCGGCGCGCTGATCGGCGGCACGGTCTACGGTTCGCGGCAGTGGACCGGGGTTCCCGAGCGCCGTCTGCGAGGCATCGTCGCCCTGCTGGCCCTCTGCTACCTCCCGCTGACGCTCACCCCCGGTGTGGTCGCCATGACCGCGCTGTCCGCCCTCGCCGGGGTCTTTCTCGCACCCGCGCTGGCCTGCGCCTTCATCGTCGTCGACCGGCACGCCCCGCGCGGCACGGTCACCGAGGCGTTCTCCTGGCTCGTCACCACGTTCGGTGTCGGAGCCGCGCTCGGCACCGGTGTCGCGGGCCCGGCCGTCGAGCACAGCGGCACCTCCGCGAGCTTCGCGGTGGCGGGGGCCGGCGGTTTCGCCGCGCTGCTGGTACTGCTGGTCACCCAGCGGGTCCTCAAGGCTCCCACCGGCCCTTCGGATGCCACCATCCGGACGGAAAATGATCGAAGCGGTGCGGCCCAACCCGGTTTCAGCTCTGGTCATCAGGCGTAATGTTCAGACATGGACCGCCGCATTTTCGGGCTGGAGAACGAGTACGGCGTCACGTGCACGTTCAGGGGACAGCGCCGACTGTCACCTGACGAAGTGGCGCGCTACCTCTTCCGCCGTGTTGTCTCATGGGGCCGCAGCAGCAATGTCTTCCTGCGGAACGGCGCCCGTCTCTACCTCGACGTGGGTTCGCATCCGGAATACGCAACTCCCGAATGCGACAACATCTCCGAGCTGGTCACGCACGACAAGGCGGGCGAGCGCATTCTGGAGGGGCTGCTCGTCGACGCCGAACGCCGCCTGCACGAGGAGGGAATCGCGGGCGACGTCTATCTCTTCAAGAACAACACCGATTCTGCGGGAAACTCCTACGGCTGCCACGAGAACTATCTCGTCGCCCGGCACGGGGAGTTCTCCCGGCTCGCGGACATCCTCATCCCCTTCCTCGTCACCCGTCAGCTGCTCTGCGGCGCCGGCAAGGTACTCCAGACCCCGCGGGGCGCGGTCTACTGCGTCAGCCAGCGCGCGGAGCACATCTGGGAAGGCGTCAGCTCCGCCACCACCCGCTCCCGTCCGATCATCAACACCCGTGACGAACCCCACGCGGACGCGGAGCGCTACCGCCGGCTCCATGTCATCGTCGGCGACTCGAACATGTCCGAGACGACCATGCTGCTCAAGGTCGGCGCCACCGATCTCGTCCTGCGCATGATCGAGGCGGGCACGGTGATGCGCGATCTCACGCTGGAGAACCCGATCCGGGCGATCCGCGAGGTCAGCCATGACCTCACCGGCCAGCGTAAGGTGCGCCTGGCGAGCGGCCGCGAGGCCTCCGCCCTGGAGGTCCAGCGCGAGTACTACGAGAAGGCCGTCGACTTCGTGGAGCGCCGGGGCATCCGCACCGGCACCGTCGACCAGGTCCTGGAACTCTGGGGCCGCACGCTCGACGCGATCGAGGCCGAGGATCTCGACCGTATCGGCACCGAGATCGACTGGGTCATGAAGTACCAGCTCATCGAGCGGTACCGAGCCAAGCACAATATGACGATGTCGCATCCGAGGGTCGCTCAGATAGACCTCGCCTATCACGACATCCACCGCCGCCGGGGTCTCTACTACCTACTGGAGAAGAAGGGCCAGGCCGCGCGCATCTGCAACGACATGAAGATCTTCGAGGGCAAGTCGGTGCCCCCGCAGACCACCAGGGCCCGGCTGCGCGGCGACTTCATCCGCCGGGCCCAGGAGCAGCGCAGGGACTTCACCGTCGACTGGGTGCATCTCAAGCTCAATGACCAGGCACAGCGCACGGTGCTCTGCAAAGACCCGTTCCGTTCGGTGGACGAGCGGGTGGAGAAACTGATCGCCGGTATGTGAGCCGCCGGGGACACACGCATTGGTGGAATGTGAGGAGGGCCCCGTACGTATCGCGTACGGGGCCCTCGGCACGCCTTAGAGTGGCGGGCAACTACTGTGCCGTCTGAGATCTGAGGAACACGTGCGCCGACTCGCCGGCCTCATCGTCGTCCCCTTGCTGCTGTTGTCGACAGCGGCCTGTGGCAGCGATGGAGGCTCCGACTCCACCTCGTCCAAGAACGGGCTTCCCACGATCAGCTCGGGTGCCAAGTTCGGTCAGAAGCCGACCCTCGACAAGGGGGAGGGCACGCCGCCCAAGGAGCTGAAGGTCGATGTCCTCAGCAAGGGTGACGGAGCCACGGTCAAGAAGGGCGATGCGATCCAGGTCAACTATCTGGGCCAGAGCTGGGACTCCGATAAGCCGTTCGACAACAGCTTCGACCGGAAGCAGCCATTCGATCTGACCGTCGGGGCCGGCATGGTCATCAAGGGCTGGGACCAGGGTCTGGAAGGCCAGAAGGTCGGCAGCCGCGTCGAGCTGGGCATTCCGCCGGAGCTCGGCTACGGCGCCCAGGGCCAGGGCGACATCAAGCCCAACTCCACGCTCGTCTTCGTCGTCGACATTCTGAAGTCCACCCAGGTCCCGGCCTCGGCCAAGGGGACCGCGGTCGCACAGGACAACATCGACCTGCCCAAGGTCGGGACGAACGACGACGGCAAGGAGCCGACCGTCACCGTCCCGAAGAGCGACCCGCCCAAGAAGCTCGTCTCCAACTATGTGCTGGAGAGCGACGGCGAGATCGTCAAGGACTCGGACACCGTCGTGCTGAACTACGCCGCGTACATCTGGAAGGACCGCAAGCAGTTCGACAGCACGTACAAGACCGGCCGCACACAGACCTTCCCGCTGGCGCAGCTCACGCTGAAGGGCCTCAAGACGGGCATCGTCGGCAAGAAGGTGGGCAGCCGGGTCCTCATCGTGATCCCGCCGGACCAGGCCTTCGGCAACCAGGAGCAGCAGGGCATCCCGAAGAACTCCACGCTGGTCTTCGCGGTGGACATCCTGGCGAAGGTGTAAGACTGTCCCGGTTGCCCCGTTCATCATTTAGAGGAGCAGTTCAGTGAGCATCGACAAGCCCGAGGTCGACTTCCCGGGTGGCGAGCCGCCGGCCGATCTGGAGATCAAGGACATCGTCGTCGGCGACGGCCCGGAGGCCAAGGCCGGCGACTCCGTGTCCGTCCACTACGTGGGCGTCGCGTTCTCCACCGGTGAGGAGTTCGACTCCTCGTGGAACCGCGGTACCCCCCTCCAGTTCCAGCTCGGCGCCGGCCAGGTCATCAAGGGCTGGGACGAGGGCGTGCAGGGCATGAAGGTCGGCGGCCGTCGCCAGCTGATCATCCCCTCGCACCTGGCGTACGGCGAGCGCGGCGCCGGTGGCGGCCGGATCGCCCCCGGTGAGGCGCTGATCTTCGTCTGCGACCTGGTCGCTGTCTGATCACTTCCGGACACCCGAGGGCCCATGCTGTCCGGCATGGGCCCTCGGCTTTTACGGCGACACCCCGGGGCGGTACGGTCAGCGGGGAGCGCGGCACGATCAAGAGGGGTGCGAGGCGTCGATGGCCATTGCCAAGGCCGAGCGGCTGATGAATCTGGCGCTGTGTCTGCTCGGGACCCGGCGTCCGCTCAGCAAGCGTGAGCTGCGGGGCTCCATCGAGGCCTATCTGGAGGCCGGCACCGACGACTCGTTCAACCGGATGTTCGAGCGGGACAAGGATGATCTGCGCGAACTCGGACTGGTCATCGAGACGGTGGAGAACCTCGACGGCGACACCGGCTATCTCGCCCGGCGCGACAGCAACCGGCTGCCCGCCATCACCCTCGACGCCGAGGAGGCCGCCGCCCTCGGTCTTGCCGCCAAGGTGTGGCAGCAGGCGCGGCTGGCGGGCGCGGCGAGCGGCGCCCTGCAGAAGCTGCGCGCCGCCGGGATGCCGGAGGCGGAGGACACGTACGAGGCGCACCACGGCGCGCTCGAACCCCGTATCCCCGTCCATGAGGCCGCCTTCGAACCGCTGATGCTCGCCTGCCGCGACCGGCGTCCCGTCGCCTTCGACTACCGCAAGGCCAATGCCGCCCGCCCGGAGCAGCGACAGGTGGAGCCCTGGACGCTGGAGTGCTGGCGCGGCCACTGGTATCTGGCCGGCTGGGACCGGGACCGCGGCGCCGAGCGGGTCTTCAGGCTCTCCCGGATCACCGGCCGGGTCCGCTCCCGCGCGGGTGTCTTCAGCGCGCCCGTACCCGATGTCGTCACCGTACGGGAGACGGTGGAGAGCTGGGCGGGGGAGACCGCGACGCGCTCCGCGCTGATCAAGCTGCGCTCGGGGTGCGGCTATCCGCTGCGGGCCAAGGCGCTGTCGTCACGGGAGCTGGGCGACGGCTGGGACGAGCTGGAAGTCCCTTACGGACATGGGCTGGACGCCTGGCTGGTGGAGTTCGGCCCGGACGCGGTCGTACTGGAGCCCGCGGATCTGCGGGCCGATGTCCTGGACCGGCTGCGCGCCGTGGCCAAGGGCTGAGGGGGACGCGTACAACTATGGCAGCCAACGCCATCGACCAGACCCGGCGGATGCTCTCGCTGGTGACCTATCTGCGGGAGCGCCCGGGCGCTCATGTCAGCGATGTCGCCCGCGCCTTCGGCATCAGCGAGGACGAGCTGATCTCCGATCTCGATGTGCTGCCCATGTGCGGGACCAGCTTCCGCGGCGGCGATCTGCTCGACATCGACACCGACGGCGACCGCATCTGGTGGCACAACCCCGACGATGTCGCCGAGCCGCTGCGGCTCGCGGCCGACGAGGCCACGGCGCTGCTCGTCGCCGCCCGCGCCGTCGCCACCCTGCCGGGGTTGCGCGAGGGCGACCGGCAGGCGCTGCTGCGCGCCACCGCCAAGCTGGAGACGGCGGCCGGGGAGGCCGCGGGCGCGAGCTCCCGGCTCTCGGTGACCTTCGAGTCCGAGGGCGGGGTGTTCGCCGAGGTCGACCGCGCCATCTCGGAGCGTCGGCGGTTGTGGCTGCGCTACTACTCACCGGCGCGTGACGAGCTGACGGAGCGTGAGGTCGACCCGATCCGGCTGTTCGCCGTGGGGCACACCTATATGGAGGCCTGGTGCCGGCTCTCCGAGGCGCGGCGTACGTTCCGCCTCGACCGGGTCGCCGAGATCAGGCTGCTTGACGCACCGGCCGCGCCCCCGGAGCTGGAGCTGAGGGATCTGTCGGAAGGGCTGGTGCAGCCCTCGGCCGAGGACCCCGAGGTGGTGATCGAGGTGGGTCCGGGCGGCCGGTGGGTGGCGGAGTACTACCCGCACGACAGCGCGGTCGAACTCCCCGACGGCGGGCTGCGGATCACGCTGCGCACCCCCGCGCCCGCCTCGCTCAGACGGCTGGCTCTGCGGCTCGGCGGGGACGGACGCATCGTCTCGCCGCCGGAGCTGGCCGAGAGCGCGCGGCTGGCGGCGGGCGAGGCGCTCGCGGCCTATGACGACCACCGGTGAACGGCCGAGGACGAGGAGAACCACGCGCAATGTCGACCATAGCTGGGCTGTCCGGACTTTCGACCGTCGCTCCGGTGCTCTTCAAGGCGGCCTGTCCCGAGTGCCGGGCCCGCTTCGAACTCTCCGCGGGCGCCCTGCGCCTGGCGATCGGCGCCAGCGCCAAGACCACCTTCTACTCCTTCACCTGTCCCGAGTGCGAGGCCATGGTGCGCAAGCCCGCGGGGGAGCGGATCGTCGAACTCCTCACCGGCGGCGGGGTGCGCACGCTGCGGCTCCACTCCACGCCCTGAACGACGTCCCCGAAGCTCGTCCCGAAACCCCACTTCCTCGAACGGTCTAGGCTCTGCCCATGTTCTGGCCCATGCTCGCCATCGCCCTGGGGTTCTGTGGTATCGCCGTGCTCGGCGTTTTGGCCGTCCGCGTCTTCGTGGAAGCCCAGCGGCTCGGCCGTCAGGTCGCCAGCACCACCGAGACGATCAACCGGGCCGCCGAGGACCTGGAGCGCGCGGCGACCCGGCTCGCCACCACGGGCGAGACGCTGAGGTAGCGACGCCCCCTGCTCACCGGCCAAATTGCGGGGTACGCTGCACAGCGTGGCCCCGGGAGCGAGGCGCGGGCCGCCGACGGAAGTACGCACAGGGATTGCCCCGTGTTCACCCCTGCGCGTTACGATCCCTGCGCAACCACGTCGGACAAGAGTCCGGCCGAATCTGTGCGGGCCCCTCCCATGCCGCCTCGGTGAGAAGGTAAAAGCTTATGTTCGGAAGGCTCGGTCCCACCGAGATCATTCTCATCCTCGTCGTGATCGTCCTGCTGTTCGGCGCGAAGAAGCTTCCCGACATGGCGCGTTCGCTCGGCAAGTCGGCCCGTATCCTCAAGAGCGAGGCCAAGGCGATGAAGTCGGAGGGCCAGCAGACGGCCCCCGCGGAGCCGAAGGGCGACGAGACCGCTCAGGACCACGTCGTGCCGCGTACGATCCAGGCCGCGCCCGGAGATGTGACCAGCGCGCGCCCGGTGACCGAGCCGACGGACTCGACCACCAAGCGCTGACACCTGGGCCGAAGCGGGTAGCGTTGTCGCCGGCCGCCCGCCGCACGAGATGAGGACGTGGGTTGCTTAAGTCTGCCCGCAAAAAGGAGACCGATCCCGAGGGGCGGATGCCCCTGGTGGAGCACCTGCGTGAGCTGCGCAACAGGCTCGCCAAGGCGCTGGTGGCGATCGTCGTCGTGACGCTCGTCTCCGCGTTCTTCTACAAGGACATCATCGAGTTCTTCACCGACCCCATCCTGAAGTCGGTCGGATGCGAAGCGAGCTTCACGGAGCTGGCCAAGCAGGACGGCGGCCCCTGTGCCCGCATTGTCCTGAATGGTCTGCTGACTCCCTTCACCCTGGCGCTGAAGGTCTCCCTGACGGCCGGTGTCGTGGTCTCCTCACCGATCTGGCTCTACCAGCTGTGGGCGTTCGTCGCCCCGGGGCTGCACAAGGCGGAGAAGAAGTACTCGCTCGCCTTCGTGGCGGCGGGCTTCCCGCTCTTCCTGGCCGGTGGCTTCTTCGCGTACACGACGCTGCCGACGATGGCGGTCGTCCTGCTGGACTTCTCGCCCGCCAACCTGGACAACCAGCTTCCGCTGGATGATCTGCTCGATCTGATCACCCGCATGGTCGTGGTCTTCGGTCTGGCCTTCGAGCTGCCGCTGCTGCTGGTGATGCTCAACCTCGGCGGGGTCATCACCGGCAAGCGGATGGCCAGCTGGTGGCGAGCCATGATCATGGGCATCACCGTGTTCTCCGCGGTGGCCACGCCCAGCACCGACCCGCTCACCATGATGGGTCTGGCGGTGCCGATCTGGGTGCTGTACTTCGTCGCCACGGCGATCTCGCTCCTGAACGACCGCCGCAAGGGACGGCGCGAGGCCATGGGGCCCGGCGACGACGAGGCCTCGGACCTGGATCTGACCCCGGAGGCCGTCGGCGAGATCGAACCCGTCTCGGCGCCGCCCGCTCTTTCCGAGCGGCCGGACAGCGGCGGTACGAAGCGGCTGAACGGTTACGACGACGTCACCTGACCGTGGTGGTCCCGCCGGGAGACCGGTGGGACCACCACGCTCGTCCATGCCTCCCACGGGTCCCCGTAGGGAGGCTTTCCAGTCCCCGCAGGGGGGCTTTCCAAGGGCGATTAAAGATCGGGCTGACTGTCAGAGGTGGCGGGTAGGCTCGACTTCAAGATGACAGAGGACCTCTCACCAGCCGAGCGCTACGCCGCTTCCCGGATCCGCGCCGCCGACCAGGCCACGGCGCTCGCTCCCTTCCGCGAGATGTACGACTTCGGCCTGGACCCCTTCCAGATCGAGGCATGCCAGGCCCTGGAGGCGGGGAAGGGCGTGCTGGTCGCCGCGCCCACCGGCTCGGGCAAGACGATCGTCGGCGAGTTCGCCGTGCACCTGGCCCTGGCCGAGGGCCGCAAGTGCTTCTACACGACGCCCATCAAGGCGCTCTCCAACCAGAAGTACGCCGATCTGGCCAAGCGCTACGGCGCCGCCAAGGTCGGCCTGTTGACCGGGGACAACAGCGTCAACGCGGACGCTCCGGTGGTCGTCATGACCACCGAGGTGCTGCGCAACATGCTCTACGCGGGATCCCAGGCGCTCAGCGGGCTCGGCTATGTGGTGATGGACGAGGTGCACTACCTCTCCGACCGCTTCCGCGGCGCCGTCTGGGAAGAGGTGATCATCCATCTCCCCGAGTCGGTCACACTCGTCTCACTCTCGGCGACGGTCTCCAATGCCGAGGAGTTCGGTGACTGGCTGGACACCGTCCGTGGTGACACCGAAGTGATCGTCTCCGAGCACCGGCCCGTGCCGCTCTGGCAGCATGTGATGGCCGGGCGCCGGATGTACGACCTCTTCGAGGAGGAGACCGACCACGGCGGGCGCGGGGCCGGCAAGCGCGAGGTCAGCCCGGATCTCGTCCGGCTGGCGCGGATGGAGAACCAGCGCACGTACAACCCGCGCGAACGCCGGCGCGGGAAGATGATCCGCGAGGCGGACCGCGAGCGCGAGCGCCGCCAGCGCTCCCGGATCTGGACGCCGGGCAGGCCCGAGGTCATCGAGCGCCTCGACGCCGAGGGACTGCTGCCGGCGATCACGTTCATCTTCAGCCGGGCCGGCTGCGAGGCCGCCGTACAGCAGTGCATGTATGCGGGGCTGCGGCTCAACAACGACGAGGCGCGCCGCCGGGTCCGTGAGATCGTCGAGGAGCGCACGGCCTCCATCCCCGGTGAGGACCTTCATGTCCTCGGCTACTACGAGTGGCTGGAGGGCCTGGAGCGCGGCATCGCCGCGCACCACGCAGGAATGCTGCCGACCTTCAAGGAGGTCGTGGAGGAGTTGTTCGTCCGCGGCCTGGTCAAGGCGGTCTTCGCGACCGAGACCCTGGCGCTCGGCATCAACATGCCGGCCAGATCCGTGGTCCTGGAGAAGCTCGTCAAGTGGAACGGCGAACAGCACGCCGACATCACCCCCGGCGAGTACACGCAGCTGACCGGGCGGGCCGGGCGGCGCGGTATCGACGTCGAGGGCCACGCCGTGGTGCTCTGGCAGCGCGGTATGGACCCGGGCGCGCTCGCCGGGCTCGCGGGGACGCGGACCTATCCACTGCGCTCCAGCTTCCGGCCCTCGTACAACATGGCCGTCAATCTCGTACAGCAGTTCGGCAGGCACCGCTCGCGCGAGCTGCTGGAGACCTCCTTCGCCCAGTTCCAGGCCGACAAGTCGGTCGTCGGGATCTCCCGGCAGGTCCAGCGCAACGAGGAGGGTCTCGACGGCTACCGGGAGGGGATGACCTGCCATCTGGGGGACTTCGGGGAGTACGCGCGCATGCGCCGCGAACTGAAGGACCGCGAGACCGAGCTGGCCAAACAGGGCGCGGCGCAGCGCCGGGCCGCCGCGGCCTCGTCGCTGGAGAAGCTCAAGCCGGGCGATGTCATTCATGTGCCGACCGGGAAGTTCTCCGGTCTGGCGCTGGTGCTCGACCCCGGACTGCCGGCCGGCCGCGCCAATGGCCACCGGGGGCTGGAGTACCAGGACGGGCCACGGCCGCTCGTACTGACCGCCGAGCGCCAGGTCAAGCGGCTGGCCTCGATGGACTTCCCGGTGCCGGTGGAGGCGCTGGAACGGATGCGTATCCCCAAGTCGTTCAACGCGCGCTCCCCGCAGTCGCGTCGTGATCTGGCGTCCGCGCTGCGTACGAAGGCCGGACACATCGTGCCCGAGCGGCACCGCAAGCAGCGTGCCGCCGCGGCGGACGACCGGGAGATCGTCCGGCTCCGTACGGAACTGCGCGCCCACCCGTGCCACGGCTGCGACGAGCGGGAGGACCACGCCCGCTGGGCCGAGCGCTACCACCGGCTCCAGCGGGACACCCGGCAACTGGAGCGCAGGATCGAGGGGCGGACGAACACCATCGCCCGGACCTTCGATCGGATCGTCGCGCTCCTCACCGAGCTGGACTATCTGCGCGGGGACGAGGTCACGGCGCACGGACGGCGGCTGGCCAGGCTCTACGGCGAGTTGGACCTCCTGGCGAGTGAGTGCCTGCGGGACCGGGTGTGGGAGGGACTCTCCCCGGCCGAGCTGGCCGCCTGCGTCTCGGCGCTGGTGTATGAGGCCAGGCAGTCGGACGACGCGGTGGCGCCCAAGGTCCCGTCGGGCGCGGCGAAGGCCGCGCTGGGCGAGATGGTCCGTATCTGGGGCCGACTGGACGCCCTGGAAGAGGACTTGAAGATCAGTCAGGCGGAGGGCGTCGGACAGCGCGAGCCCGATCTCGGCTTCGCCTGGGCGGTCTATATGTGGGCCTCGGGCAAGGGGCTGGACGAGGTGCTGCGCGAGGCCGAGATGCCGGCCGGTGACTTCGTGCGCTGGTGCAAGCAGGTCATCGATGTGCTCGGCCAGATCGCCGCCGCCGCACCGCGCGAGAACAGTACGGTCGCGAAGAACGCCCGTAAGGCGGTCGAGGCGGTGCTGCGCGGGGTGGTGGCGTACAGCTCGGTCGGCTGACCGTGTGCTGAGAGCCGTGGGTGTGAGGCCCCGTCGGGTGGGTTCCGGCGGGGCGCCCGCGCGTTCTGCACGGACGCGGGCTCGCTACCCGCTACCGATCGGGGCCGACGCGTATATGCGCACGCATCCCCTGTAGGCCGAACAGGATGAGAAGTTCGACCACGCCGCCGTCCGCGCTGCCCAGCCAGTGCGGCAGGGACGTGTCGAACTCGGCCGCCTCACCGGGCGGCAATGTCACGTCGCGCTCGCCGAGCACCAGCCGCAGGCGGCCGTTGAGCACATACAGCCATTCGAAGCCTTCGTGAGTCTGCGGGGTCGGTTCGAGCGGATGCGGCCGGGCCGGGATGATCATCTTGAAGGCGTGCATCCCGCCCGGTCGTCGGGACAGCGGAACGAAGATCATCCCGTGCCGCTGGATCGGCTTCAGATGGATCCGGGGGTCGCCTGTACGCGGGGCACCGACGAGGTCGTCCAGCGGAACGTCGTACGTACGGGCCAGCGGCAGCAGCAACTCCAGGGTCGCCCGGCGCTGCCCGCTCTCCAGCCGGGACAGGGTGCTCTCGGACACCCCGGTCATCGCCGCGAGGTCGGCGAGGGTGATGCCGCGGTCGCGACGCAGCGCACGCAACCGGGGTCCCACCGCACCGAGCACGTCTTCCGTTCCACGGTCCACAGGCCCATCTTGCCAGAACCGCAAGTTTTCGTGCCAGGTCGTGGTGCGCCCGCCGAGACTGAGCGCATCCCGACAGAAGGAGCCCCGATGAGCACCAACGATGCGGCCACGTTCTGGGAAGACGTCTACGCGGCCCGACCGGCGGCCACCGACCCGCGGCCGAACGACCGTCTCGTGGACACGGTGACGGGCCTGCCGCCCGGTGACGTGCTGGACCTTGGATGCGGCGACGGCGGCGACGCGCTGTGGCTCGTCCGCCAGGGGTGGCAGGTCACCGCCGTCGACATCTCGGCCATGGCGGTCGAGCGGCTCGCCGGCCTCGCCCGCTCACGCGGCCTGGCCGACCGGGTCGTCGCCGAGCGGCATGACCTTCAAGAGTCCTTCCCGCGGGGCGAGTTCGACCTGATCTGCGCCCACTACCTGCAAACCCCCTATGACCTGGACAGGGCGACCGTCCTGCGCTCGGCCGCGCACGCGCTGAGTGTGGGCGGGCGGCTGCTGGTCGTCGACCATGGCTCGACCGCGCCATGGTCGTGGAACCAGGATCCTGACGTCCGTTTCCCGACCCCGAGGGAAGTCGCCGCGGGTATCGATCTGGACCCGGCGACGTGGACCGTGGAGCGGGCCGACGCTCCCCGCCGGATCGCGACCGGACCTGACGGGCGAACCGCCGAGGTCACGGACCACGTCCTGCTCGTCCGCCGTACGGCCTGACACGGACTCACGCCTGACCCGGCGCGACGAACGGCTCTCCCACGAAGGAACCACCCATGCCCACCACCTCCCGCCGCGATCGGCGCGGCGACACCCCGCCACCCCGGACCGGAAGCAGCGAGACCGAGGTCCTGCGCGGCTTCCTCGACTATCTGCGGATGTCGATGGCCGCGAAGGTCGAGGGCGCTCCCGAACCGCAGGTCCGAACAGCGGGAGTGCCCTCGGGAACGAACCTGCTCGGCCTCCTCAATCACCTCACGTTCGTCGAGCGCGCGACGTTCCTCGGGGACAGAGTCACCGACTGGCAGGCGACGTTCCGGGCCGCACCGGCGGACGGCGTGGCCGACGTCGTCGCCCGGTACCGGGAGACGGCCGAGCGCGCGAACGGCGTTCTCGACGGGTGCGCCGATCTCGGCGCACCGGTTCCCCGGCCTCGGCCGGGAAGTCCCGCTCCCAGCGTCCGCTGGGCACTCACGCACATGATCGAGGAGACCGGCCGCCATGCCGGGCACGCGGACATCCTCCGCGAACTGATCGACGGCACGACCGGGCGCTGACTTCGCGACCCCACCACCTGCTCCACTCCAGGACCGTGGCGCGCCATCCCTCGCGTCATGGCCGTCATCGCGGCGCCCTGGTCAGTCGAGACCTCGGGCCCGGAGGAAGCGGTCCCGGCCCTCCGCGAGATCCACGATCGGCTCCGGATAGTCGAGCCGGGCCCGCTCCCGGCCGTCCAGCAGCCACGGTTGATGGACGGCGGCCCTCGCCACTTCCGCCAGCTCCGGCACCCAGCGCCGTACGTAGTCGCCGCGCGGATCGAACCGTCCGGCCTGGGTGAGCGGGTTGAGGACCCGGTTGGGGCGGGTGTCCGTGCCGGTGCCCGCCGTCCATTGCCAGTTGAGCTGGTTGTTGGCGAGGTCGCCGTCCACCAGCAGATCCAGGAAGTGCCGCGCGCCCACGCGCCAGTCCGCGTACAGGGTCTTGGTCAGGAAGCTCGCCACCAGCAGCCGCCCACGGTTGTGCATCCAGCCCTCGTACGACAGTTGGCGCATGGCGGCGTCGACAACCGGGAAGCCGGTGCGCCCCTCCCGCCAGGCGCTGATCTCCTTCTCGTCCGTACGCCAGTGATCCCCGCGCGGCCGGTAGTCCGACCAGGCGGAGGCGGGGCGCGCCGCCAGTACCTGGTGGTGGAAGTCCCGCCAGGCCAACTGCCGTACGAACGCCGCCGCCCCCGCACCGCGCCGGCGCCGCGCCCGGTGCACCACCTCCGCCGGGGAGAGACAGCCGAAATGGAGGTACGGCGAGAGCCGGGAGGTCGCGTCGCCTGCCAGGTCGTCGTGGCGGTCCTCGTACGACTCGATCCCGTTGGCCAGCCAGGCCATCAGCCGCTTGCGCGCCACCTCCTCGCCGCCCTGGGCCAGACCGGGCGAGACCCCCTCGACCGCACCGCGCGCGGGCAGCGGTTCACCGCCGATCCGCGGCACCCGTACGCTCCTGGGCGCGGCCGTCACCGCACGCGGGCCCGTCTCCTCCCAGCGGCGGAAGTACGGGGTGAAGACCGCGAAATGGTCCTTGCCCGCCGGGGCGATCTGTCCCGGCGCCGTCGCCGTGATCACCGCGTCGTGCACGGTCAGGGCGGCTCCGGCGGCCGTCAGCTCCGTACGCAGCCGTTCCTCCCGGCGCGCCGCGTAGCGGCTCACCCCGCCCGCCACATGGACCTGTTCGGCGCCGCTCTCGCGTACCACCCGGCAGACCTGCTCGACGGGATCACCCGAACGAATGACCAGCCGACCGCCGCGCTCACGCAGGGCGGTGTCCAGTGAGGCCAGGCAGTCGGCGAGGAAGGCGCGGCGGTTGGGCGCGTCGAAGCCCGCCGCCGCGATGCCCGGATCGCGGACGAAGAGCGGAACCACCTGCTCGGCGCCGTCCAGCGCGGCGCGCAGCACCGGCTGGTCGTGCACCCGTAGATCGGAGGTGAAGAGCACCACCGCAACGCTCATGTCCCAGCCCCTCGCTGCCTCTACCGGAAACTCGGTCCTTACCTTTACCCCTCCCTCGCCGCTCGTCTCCCTCACCGTTCGTGCGAGATTTACGATGTATCGCGATTGACGGTCGCGGGGGTTTCGAGATATGTTCGCAGCCGAGTATTTGGAGTGGAGTAACGGAAGGGTGGGGTGGTCGCGATGGGGGCGAAGCGACGCAAGCTGAGCAATCCGCTGGCGCTCGCGGTGATGGCGCTGCTCTCGGAGCGACCGATGCACCCGTACCAGATCGCGCAGACGCTGCGTCAGCGCGGCAAGGAGAGCAGCGTCAAGATCAACTTCGGCTCGCTCTACACCGTCGTCCAGAACCTGGAGAAGCACGGCTTCGTGGAGGTGGCCGAGGTGCAGCGGCAGGGCAACAGGCCCGAGCGGACGCTGTACGGCCTCACCTCCGCCGGGCACGAGGAGATGCTGGAGTGGATGGCGGATCTGCTGGCCGTCCCCACCCATGAGTTCCCGCTGTTCGAGACCGCCCTCTCGCTGATGGGAGTCCTGCCGCCGGACGAGGTGACCTCGCTGCTGGAGGAGCGGATGTCGGCGCTGCGCGTCCAGGCGGCGGGCATGCGGGGTGTGCTGGAGGCGCTTTACGAGACGCTGCCACGGCTCTTCGTCATAGAGACCGAGTTCCGGCTGCGCATGATCGAGGCCGAGGAGGCCTGGATCCATGGTTTCGTCAAGGAGATCGGCGAGGGATCGCTCTCCGGTCTCGACGGCTGGCGGACCCTGCACGAGACCGGCCGGCCGCCGCCGGAGTGGCAGGAGCTGGGGCAGGAGCGGCCGTTGGACACCGCGGGGGAGCCCGATACGGCGGTCGAGTCCGATACGGCGGGGGCGTCCGACACCGCCGTATCGGACACCGTGAGGGAGGGGGACCACTCCCGGAAACCCTGACCCGGCCGACTACGGCCCTTCACGGAAACAACCCCGGCGGTCGCTGTTGCAGCAGCGCCCGCCGGGGTCTCTCACCCCGGACCGGGCCACCGTGAGGGCGCCCGGGCGATCGAGGCGCGGCACGCCCAAGGATAGCCCGGCGCTCTTCACGTGGACCGGCTCGGCCTCCCCCGAGCAACCCGCTCACCACAGGAGAGCTCAACCATGAGTACCGGAACCACACGCACCCGATCCACGAGTACCGGAACGCCCGTCGTACGGGCGGACGATCTGGTCAAGACCTATCCCGGCGGAGTCACCGCCCTGAACGGCCTGGGCCTCACCGTCGAGGCGGGCACCGTCCTCGGACTGCTCGGCCCCAACGGCGCGGGGAAGTCCACCACCGTCAAGATCCTCACCACCCTCGCCCGCCCCGACAGTGGTACGGCCACGGTCGCCGGACACGATGTGCTGCGCCATCCCGATCGGGTACGCCGCGCGATCGGCGTCGTCGCCCAGAAGTCCGGCGCCGATCCCGCCGCCACCGGCCGGGAGAACCTCGTCCTCCAGGGCAGGCTGTACGGCCTGCGGGGCGCGGAACTGAACCGGCGCGTCGATGAGTTGCTGGAGCGGTTCGCTCTCACCGACGCCGCGCGGCGGCTGGTCAAGGGGTACTCCGGCGGTATGCGGCGCAGGCTCGATGTGGCGCTCGGGCTGGTCCACCGGCCCGAAGTGCTTTTCCTGGACGAGCCGACGACCGGGCTCGACCCGGAGGCACGTGCCGCCATGTGGGACGAGATCACCCGGCTCGCCGGCGACGAGGGCCTGACGATCCTGCTCACCACGCACTATCTGGAGGAGGCCGACCGGCTCGCCGAGCGCATCGCGATCGTCGACCGCGGCCGGATCGTGGTCGAGGGCACCCCCGACGCGCTCAAGGGTGAACTGCGCGGCGACGCCGTCCATCTGGAGCTGCGCGCCGACGGAGACCGGGCGGCCCTCACCGACGTACTCACCGGGCTGGGCGGACTGCACGACCTGGCGGTCGACGGCCGCCGGATCAGCGTCCGAGCCGATGACGGCGCCGCCGCCGTGCCCGTCCTGCTCGCCGCGCTGGAGCGGGCCGGAGCGACCGTGGCCGCCGCCACCGTGGCGCGCCCCTCCCTGGACGATGTCTATCTGCGGTACGCGGGGCGTCGGTTCTCCGAGGCCGAGGCGCAGGCGGACACCGCGGGAGCCGGCGCTCACGGCGCTCATGGCACTCCCCACAGCTCCAGCACCCCCGACGCTCCCGTTCAGGCCACCGCCGGAGGCGCCCGATGAGTACCGAAACCCTCGCCCACACCTGGTATATGACGCAGCGCCAGCTGATGGCGATCGTGCGCCAGCCCGTCTTTCTGCTGATCTCGCTGATCCAGCCGGTGATCTGGCTGTTCCTCTTCGGCAATCTCTTCAAGAGAGTGGTCGAGCTGGGCGGCTTCGGCACGACGACCTATCTGGACTATCTGGTCCCGGGCATCGTGGTGATGAGCGCGCTCGGCTCCAGCATGTGGGCCGGGATGGGGACGCTGGAGGAGATCGAACGCGGCACACTCAACCGCTTCCTGACCACCCCGGTCAGCCGCAGCGCCCTCATGAACGCCAATGTCGTACAGAACGGCATCAGCACGGCCTGCCAGTCCGTGATCATCGTGCTGCTCGGTCTGCTCGGCGGGGCACGCTACCCCGGCGGGGTGGGCGGGCTGATCGTGCTGGTCGCCGCCTCGATCCTGCTCGGCACGGTCTTCGGGGCGCTCTCCAACGCGCTGGGCATGCTGGTGCGCGAGCGCGAGTCGATCATCGGCATCAATACGTTTCTGCTGCTGCCGCTGACGTTTCTCTCCTCCGCCTTCATGGCGCCCGCCCAGATGCCGTCCTGGATGGCCACGATCGCGGACTTCAACCCGGTCAACTGGGCGATGGTCGCGGGGCGTTCCGCGCTGGCGGCCGAGCCCGACTGGGGCGATGTCCTCAGCAGGGGCGGCGCGCTGCTGGTCCTGGCGGTGGCGGCGGTCTGGCTGTCGACCCGTACGTTCCGCTCGTACCAGAAGTCCGTCTAGGACGTGGCTTCGACGTAGCGCCGTCCGCCCGCCGGGCGGGCGGGACTTTGAAGACACGCTCCAGGGCGCGTCCCCCGGCTCCCGCTCCCCACGGCGGGCCCCGAGCGCTCGGACCCGGCTCGCAAGCGCGGCACGGGCCGAGGGCTCGGGGTCATGGGACGGGGGCTGGGGCCGGCTCAGGCGGCAGGGGCCTCCTGCTCGCGCTCCACCTGCTCATTCCACTCCCGCTTGACGCTGCGCCAGGCCTCGTCGGTCTGGCCGAGTCGCCAGTACCCCGAGACGGACATCCGCTCGCGCGGGACATTGCGCTCCAGCCGCAGATGGCGGCGTAGCTCCTTCACGAAGCCCGCCTCGCCGTGCACGAAAGCGTGGACGTCCCCGGCGGGGAAATCGAGTCCGCGGACGGCGCTGATCAGGGCTTCGCCCACCGGACGCCCGCCGCGGTGCAGCCAGGTGATCCCGGTCCCGTCGGGTGCCGTGATCTTCTGCTCCTCCTCGGCGCCCGAGATCTCGACGAAGGCATGGACGAGAGCGCCGGCCGGTACCCGCTCCAGTGACGCGGCGATCGCGGGCAGGGCGCTCTCGTCCCCCACCAGCAGATGCCAGTCCGCCGCCGGGTCCGGCGCGTAGAGACCGCCGGGGCCGAGGAACCGTACCGTCTCGCCCGGCTGTACGCGCGCGGCCCACGGACCCGCCAGCCCCTCGTCGCCGTGCACGACGAAGTCGATGGCCATCTCCCGCGCCGCCGGGTCCCAACCGCGCACCGTGTACGTGCGGTTGGTGGGCCACTGGTCGCGCGGGAACTCCGCGCGGATGCGCTCCAGGTCGAACGGCTCGGGGTAGCTGACCCCTTCGGGGGCGAACAGCACCTTGACGTAGTGATCGCTGAACTCGCCGCACTCCACCGCGGCCAGCCCTTCACCGCCCAGGACCACACGCACCATGTGCGGGGTGAGCCACTCGGTGCGTACGACCTGCCCCTCATGGGCCTTCGGTGACGTGCGGGCCGGCTTGTCTGCCACGGCGGTCTCCCTGACGGTTGCGCTGCTTAGGTTTACCTAAGCTAACACTCACGACTGGAGGGTGGCGAGCAGTCGTCGTAGCGCGCCACCCAGCCCCCACCGGGTGGCGAGCGCGTCGACCATGGCCGGATCGCGCGGCCCGGCGGGCAGCGTCGGGTCGAAGTCCGGCAGCGGTACGTCCCCCGCCACCCGGACCACCGTGGGCGCGACCGCCACATACTCCCGGGCCTCGTCCAGCCGCTTGCGCTGGGACGGGGTGAGCTTCGAGCGCGGGTCGTCGACCGCCGCCATGATCCCGGCCAGATCACCGAAGGCGTCGAGCAGCTTGGCCGCGGTCTTCTCGCCGATCCCCGGCACCCCGGGCAGTCCGTCGCTCGGGTCCCCGCGCAGCAGGGCCAGATCGACATAGCCGGGGCCGTCCACGCCGTACTTCTCGCGCAGCGCCGCCTCGTCGGTGAGATGCAGCGAGCCCACCCCCTTGAGGGGGTAGAGCACCCGCACACCACGCGTGTCGTCGATCAGCTGATAAAGATCGCGGTCGCCGGTGACGATGTCCACCGGGCCCGTCGCCCGGCCGGCGAGCGTGCCGATCACATCGTCCGCCTCGTATCCCGCGACGCCGACCCTGGCGATGCCCAGCGCGTCGAGCACCGCCTCGATGATCGGGACCTGCGGCGCCAGTGTGTCCGGGGTGTCCTCCTCGTCGGGCCCCTCCTCATGGGGGCGTGCCACGCGGTGGGCCTTGTAGGTGGGGATCAGCTCCACCCGCCACGCGGGCCGCCAGTCCGCGTCCATGCACGCCACCAACTCGTCCGGGCGGTGGTCCTGGACCAGGCGGCCGATGAAGTCCAGCAGCCCGCGCACCGCGTTGACCGGGGTGCCGTCGGGGGCCCGCACGGAGTCGGGGACCCCGAAGTAGGCCCGGTAGTAGAGGGAGGCGGTGTCGAGGAGCATCAGGCGTCGCGTCACACCCCGATGATGCCCCAGCCCACTGACAACGCCCGCCTACCGCACCCCGTCGGACTCCGTGAGAGCGGCGTCCGACGGACCCCGCGAGAGCGGCGGGGCGCGTGGTCACCGTCGGTGATCGGGCGGTCCCGGAAAGGGCCTTTCGCGTCGAAGTGTTCGCTCAGGAGAGTGACCTGGGACACCTTTCTGTTTGGTCGGTGTAAGTGCGGGCAGGCGCGCGACTGGAGCGAACCAGATCGCGATTTCACACACCGTGTCGGGTACGCGGACAGAATCCGCCCGCTCCACGGCCCGGCCGCGGGGGTGACGGGCCGTTTTCCGTTCAACGCGTGAGGTGTATGTGTCCAGGCTGCAAGCCGAGCACTTGTACAAGGTATTCGGCAGACGACCAGACGAAGCCGTGACGAAGCTTGAGAACGGTACGGACCGTGATGAGCTGCGCTCCGACGGTACGACCGCAGCGGTGATCGACGCCTCGTTCTCGGTCGAGCCCGGCCAGATATTCGTGGTGATGGGTCTGTCGGGCTCCGGCAAGTCCACGCTGCTGCGCATGCTCAACGGGCTGCTGGAACCCACCTCGGGACGGGTGCTCTTCGACGGCCAGGACCTGACCGCCCTGAGCCCGCAGGACCTGCGCCAGGTCCGCTCCACCAAGATCAGTATGGTCTTCCAGCACTTCGCGCTCTTCCCGCACCGCAGCGTTCTGGAGAACGCCGGGTACGGGCTCGAAGTGCAGGGCGTGCCCCGGGCCGAGCGCACCAAGCGCGCCGCCGAGGCGCTGGAACTCACCGGCCTGGGCGGCTGGGAGGCGTCCTGGCCCGATGAGCTCTCCGGCGGTATGCAGCAGCGCGTCGGCCTTGCCCGCGCCCTCGCCACCGACGCCGATCTGCTGCTGATGGACGAGTCCTTCAGCGCGCTCGACCCGCTGATCCGGCGCGATATGCAGGATCAGCTGCTCCAGCTCCAGAAGCGGCTCAAGAAGACCATCGTCTTCATCACCCACGACCTCAACGAGGCAATGCGCCTCGGTGACCGGATCGCGGTCATGCGCGATGGGGAGATCGTCCAGCTCGGCAGCGCCGAGGACATCCTCGTCACCCCGGCCAACGACTATGTCGCCTCCTTCACCCAGGACGTCGACCGGTCCCGGGTGCTCACCGCGGGCGCCATCATGGCCGACCCGGAGACCGCTTTGGGTACCGTCACGGACGAGGGCAAGGAACTGCGGGACGCGCGGGACGTCCTCGCCGCGGCGCCCGCCACCGTCACCGAGTCCACCCCGATCATCGACCTGTTCACGCCGTGCTCGACCAGCGGGGTCGCGGTCGCCGTCGTCGACGACGCGGGCGCCCTCGTCGGTGTCGTACCGCGCGCGCGGCTGCTCGCCGTCCTCGGCGAGCCGATGACGCCCACGGTGCCCGTCGGCGCGCCCGCCGGGATCACGGTCCAGAAGGCCACCACCGACAAGGCGGTAGCCAGTGCCTAGGCTCCCCCTCGGTGACTGGGTCGACAGCACGGTCGACTTTCTCCAGAATCACCTCTCCTGGCTGTTCGACGCGATCGGTTCGGTCGTCTCGGGCATGTACGACGGCATCAACGCGGTGCTCTCCGCCCCTGAGCCGCTGCTCCTCGCGGGCATCCTGGCCGTGCTCGCCTGGTGGCTGCGCAGCCTGGTCGCGGGTGTCCTCACCTTCGCCGGCTTCGCGCTGATCGACTCGATCGAGCTGTGGGACGAGTCGATGGAGACTCTCTCGCTGGTGCTCGTGGCGACCATCGTGGTGCTGGTCATCTCGATACCGCTGGGCATCTGGGCCGCGCGCTCCAAGACGGTCAGCTCCATCGTCCGGCCGGTGCTCGACCTGATGCAGACCATGCCCGCCATGGTCTATCTGATCCCGGGTGTCGTCTTCTTCGGGATCGGCGTGGTGCCCGGCATCATCGCCACGATCATCTTCGCCCTGCCGCCCGGCGTCCGGATGACCGAGCTGGGTATCCGGCAGGTCGACGGGGAACTGGTCGAGGCCGCCGAGGCGTTCGGCACCAGCCCCCGTAACACCCTGCTGCGGGTCCAGCTGCCACTGGCCCTCCAGACGATCATGGCGGGTATCAACCAGGTCATCATGCTGGGCCTGTCCATGGTGGTCATCGCGGGCATGGTCGGTGGCGGTGGCCTCGGTGGCGCGGTCTACCGCGCGCTCGGCAACATCGACATCGGTCTCGGCTTCGAGGCGGGTCTCTCCGTCGTCATCCTGGCCGTGTACCTGGACCGGATCACCGGCTCGCTCTCCCTCCAGGTCTCCCCGGTCGGCCGCCGCGTGCTGGCCAAGGCGAAGGAACTGACCGGCGGATCGAAGATCTGGAACCACCGCCCCCAGCCCGTTGTCGCGATCGCCGGTGTGGTCGTCCTCGCGCTCGTCGCGGGCGGCATCGGCCTGTTCGGCGGCTCCTCGTCCGGCACCACCACCGCCGATGCCAAGAACGTCGGCCAGGGCAAGAAGATCAGCATGGGGTACATCCCCTGGGACGAGGGCATCGCCTCCACCTTCCTCTGGAAGGAACTGCTGGAGCAGCGCGGCTACGAGGTCGACGCCCGGCAGTACGAGGCAGGCTCGCTCTACACCGGCCAGGCGGCCGGTCAGATCGACATCCAGACCGACTCCTGGCTGCCGGTCACGCACGCCACCTACTGGGCCAAGTACCAGGACAAGCTGGAGGACCTGGGCGCCTGGTACGACAAGACGTCCCTGGAGATCTCCGTGCCCTCGTACGTCAAGGGCATCAACTCCCTGGCCGACCTCAAGGGCAAGTCCTCCACCTTCAAGGGCCGGATCGTCGGCATCGAGCCCAGCGCGGGCGAGATGGGCCTTCTCAAGGACAAGGTCCTCAAGGCGTACGGCCTCGACACCGAGTACCAGCTCATCGACGGCTCCACCTCCGGCATGCTGGCCGAGCTGAAGCGGGCGTACGCGAAGAAGGAGCCGATCGCGGTCGTGCTCTGGTCCCCGCACTGGGCGTACAACGACTACGAACTGACCAAACTGGCGGACCCGAAGAAGGCCTTCGGCGCGGAGAGCGACGGCGTCCACACCCTGGCCCGCAAGGGCTTCTCGGACGACAACCCGCGGGTGGCCACGTGGCTGAAGGACTTCTCGATGACCGAGAAGCAGCTCACCAGCCTTGAGGCCAAGATCCAGGTGACCGGCAAGGGCAAGGAGCAGGAGGCCGTCCGCGCCTGGCTCAAGGAGAACCCCGGCGTCGCCGACAAGTGGACCCCCGTCGCCCAGGCGGGGAAGGCGGTCACGGCCGCGAGCGGCAAGGACGAACGCGACCGGCCGTTGCAGGTCGCGTGGTTCCCGTGGGAGGAGGACATCGCCGCCACGTATCTGTGGAAGGCGGTCCTGGAGGAGCGCGGGTACACGATGAACCTCAAGCAGTTCGAGGTCGGTCCGATGTACGCCGCGATGGCCCGAGGCCAGATCGATGTCCAGTTCGACGGCTGGCTGCCCAATACGCAGAAGAGGTACTGGGACAAGTACCACGAGAGTCTGCACAACCTCGGGTCCTGGTACGGCCCGACCTCGCTGGAGATCGCCGTCCCCTCATATGTGAAGGGCGTCGGTTCCCTGGCCGACCTCAAGGGCCGTGAGGACGAGTTCAAGGGCCGTATCGTCGGGATCGAGGCCGGCACGGAGACGATGAACATCCTCAAGGACAAGGTCCTGCCGCAGTACGGGCTTGACAAGTCCTACCAGGTCGTCGACAGCTCCACGCCCAGCATGCTGGCCGAGCTGAAGCGGGCGTACGCGAAGAAGGAGCCGGTCGCGGTCATGCTCTGGACCCCGCACTGGGCCTACAACGAGTACGAACTGACCAAGCTGAAGGACCCGAAGAAGGCCTTCGGCGAGGGCGACCAGCTCACCACCGTCACCAACAAGGACTTCCCCACGAACTACCCGCGGCTGACCGAGTGGTTCAAGGACTTCAAGCTGACCGAGCAGCAGCTCGCCGGCCTGGAGAACGAGATCCAGAAGCGTGGCACGGGACACGAGGAAGCGGCTGTCAAGGCCTGGATGGCTGATAATCCGGGCATCGCGGACACCATGGCCCCGGCATAGCGGGGGCGCGGCAGCGAAAGGGGTGGGCATCGCCAGGCGCGAAGCCCACCCCTCCCGCATTCCGGTTCGGCCCACTCGCGCGCATCATTGTTCCAGGGGCCACACGTCCCTTTCGCTCGTGTGTGCGTACGGACGGCGGATTCGCCGGGTCCGGCACCGGGTGAGGCAGGACAGCTCTTGTCCGGGCGTCAACTCTGAGAGGATGACGATCCGGGCGGGAGGGAGCCAGTCATGGACGACAAGGAAGCGCTCAGGGTGGGCGCGGCCGTCCGCAGGAGGCGCAGGTCTCTGGGCCTGACGCTGGCGGCGGTCGCCGGCCGTAGCGGACTGTCCGTGCCGTTCCTCAGCCAGATCGAGAACGAGCGCGCCAGGCCGAGCACCCGCTCATTGGAGCGGGTGGCGGACGCCCTGGAGACGACCCCCGCCCAGCTGCACGCCGCCGCCGACTCGGCCCGTACCGTCGATGTCGTACGAGCCGCCCCCGGGCCCGGGGTCCGCCGCGTGGTGCGCGGCGGTCACCAGCTGAACGCCAAGGAATTCACCGGTGAGCAGGACACCGGCAGGGAGTACCAGCACCGCAACGACGAGGTGATGTACATCGCCGACGGCGCCGCCGAGGTCGAGGCCGAGGGCCGGGCCTACCGGCTGGAGCGTGGTGACACGCTGTATCTCTCCGGTGGCGTACGGCACCGCTGGCGCGCCACCGAGCCGGGCACCCGCATCCTCGTCGTGGCCGTCGCCGAGAACATCGACGCCACCATCGACCCGCCGCGCTGAGGGAGCGCCCCATGCCCGGTGCGCCCGCGAGGGGGCCGCGCGTCGTCTCACTCGTCCCCTCGCTCACGGAAGCGATCGCCGTCAGCGCGCCGGGTCTGCTGGTGGGGGCCACCGACTGGTGCGTCCGTCCGGCCGGTCTCGACGTCGTACGCGTCGGCGGTACGAAGAACCCCGATGTGATGGCGATCGCCGCGCTCCGGCCCGATCTGGTCGTCGCGAACGAGGAGGAGAACCGCGCCCCGGACCTGGCCGCGCTACGGAACGCCGGGCTCGATGTACTGGTCACCGAGGTCAGAACCCTGGACCAGGCGCTCACCGAGCTGGAACGGGTGCTCGTGACGGGGTGCGGAGTACGGGCGCCGCGCTGGCTGGCCGATGCCAGGGCCGCCTGGGAAGCGCCCCCGCCCTCGTCGTACGGGCCACGCGGGGCCGTCGTACCGATCTGGCGCCGCCCCTGGATGGTCCTCGGACGCGACACCTTCGCCGGGGATCTGCTGGCCCGGCTGGGTGTGGTCAATGTGTACGCGAACCACCCCGAGCGCTATCCGCGCATCCCGCTCGACGAACTGCGGGCCGCCGGAGCCGATCTGGTGGTGCTGCCCGACGAGCCGTACCGCTTCACCGCGACCGACGGGCCCGAGTCCTTTCCCGGGCTGCCCGCCGCACTCGTCGACGGACGCTTCCTCACCTGGTACGGGCCGTCGCTGGCTGGGGCACCGGCGGCGCTGCGGGCAGCGCTCCGCTGAACACCCGGCGCAGCGTGCACCACCCGGCCGCCGACCAGGCCGCGACCAGCAGCGCGAACAGCCCCACCGCCAGCCACTCCAGGGCCACCAGACCGGTGTGCCGGCCCAGCCCGGCCGCGCCCGTCACACACGTACCGAGCGGGAAGGTGAAGGCCCACCACGTCATCGTGAACCGCATCCCGCGCCGGACGGCCCGTACCACCAGCGCCGCCGACAGCGCCAGCCACAGCAGGGCGAACCCCATCACCGGCACGCCGTACACCACGGCGAAGGCGCCCAGCGCAGCCGCGTACGGAGCGCCGATCGCCCCGGGCGCCACATCGGCCAGCTGGTTGACCGCGGTGGTCGACTGCCCCAGCGGGCCGAGCACCAGAAAGAGCAGCGGGGTCCCCGCGAGCGGCAGCGGACCGTGCGCCACCAGCCGGCCGAAGATCAGCGGCAGCATCATCAGCGTGGCGAGCAGGCTCACCCCGAACAGCGCGTAGCAGCCGAGCAGCAGCGCGGCCCGCGCCTGGCCCGCCGCCAGATGCGGCACCAGCAGCGGGCCGACCGCCGCCGAGACCATGGGGGACACCACCGGCAGCAGCCAGCCGGGCGACGCGTCGGCGGGCTCGACGCGATGGCGTACGACCATCAGATACGGGATCGCCACGGCGACGACGAGACCGAGCAGCGTCCCCGCGCCGAACAGCACCGCGTCCACCGCGAGCGCCGCCCGCTCGCCCAGTACATCCCGCCCCACCAGCAGCGTCGCTCCGCCGACGGCCAGCAGCGCCATGGCCGCGCAGCCGTAGAACGGCGCCATGGCCGGATCGAGCAGATCGGCGCGTGCCCGGTCGCGGTGGTACAGCCAGTGCCCGGCGCGGGCGGCCAGGACGACGACGAGCAGCACCGCCGACAGCGCCCACACCACGACCCAGGCGGCCCGCAGCCCCGGTATCTCCAGCGGCAGGCCCGCACCCGCGCTCGCCACGATCGCGGTGCCCATCACCGTCGCGTACCAATTCGGCCCGAGATACCGGAGGGACGGCAGCCGCACCCGCGCGGTGGAGCGCGGGGCGGGGGCGGCGACGTGCGCGAAGGTGGTCATGACTGCCACCCTCGCGCGAGCGCCCGGGCCCCACCAGACCCGTTCTCTCTATGAGGCCATAACCTGGGCTTATGGCCGATGTACCGTCCGCCGCCTCCTCCACCGGACCGTCCCCCGCGGATCCGTCCGCCGCCCAGCCTGCCGCCCAGTCCGTCGCTGCCCAGTCCGCCGCCGCCCAGCCTGCCGCCGTCCAGCCTGCCGTCCAGCTCGCGCACCGGGTGCCCGATCTCGGTGCGCTGGAACTGCTGCTCGCGGTCGCCAGGCTCGGCAGTCTGGGCCGGGCCGCCCGCGAGACGGGGATCTCCCAGCCCGCCGCCAGCAGTCGGATCCGGGCCATGGAGCGGCTGCTCGGGGTCGCGCTGGTCGACCGCTCACCGCGCGGCTCGCGGCTCACCGACGCCGGCACTCTCGTCACCGACTGGGCCCGGCGCGTGGTGGAGGCCGCCGAGGCTTTCGACGCGGGTGCGCAGGCGCTGCGCGACCGCCGGGACTCACGCCTGCGTGTCGCCGCCTCCATGACCATCGCCGAGTATCTGCTGCCCGGCTGGCTGATAGCGCTGCGCCGGGCCCGGCCCGACACCGCCGTCTCCCTGCACGCGGGCAACTCCGCCGCGGTCGCCGAGCGGCTGCTCAGCCATGAGGCGGACCTCGGTTTCGTCGAGGGCGTGGCCGCGCCGGAGGGTCTCGATTCCGCCGTCATCGGCCATGACCGGCTGCTGGTGGTCGCGGCCCCCGGCCATCCCTGGGCCCGGCGCCGTACCCCGCTCGACCCGGCGGAGCTGGCCGCGACCCCGCTGATCCTGCGCGAACCCGGCTCCGGCACCCGTCAGGTGCTGGACGCCGGGCTCAGCGCGTACGGCGGCCTCGCCGAGCCGCTGCTCGAACTCGCCTCCACCACCGCGCTGAAGGCCGCCGCCGTGAGCGGCGCGGGTCCCTGTGTGCTGAGCGAACTCGCGGTCGGCGAGGAACTGGCGGCCCGGCGGCTCGTCAGGGTGCCGGTCGAGGGCATCCGGCTCCGCCGCGATCTGCGCGCGGTCTGGCCGGTCGGCAACCGTCCCGCGGGCCCGGCCCGAGACCTGCTGTCGCTGACGCGCGGAGCCCTGGACTGACCGGCCGGTCCCTCCAGGGCCGACCAGCCGGGTCCGGATGCCCCGTCAGGGCCTGGACGTCGCCCGGGAGGCCGCCCTGAAGGCACCCGCCGCCGCGACCAGTGCGGTCATGACGCGGGTGTCCTCGGCCATCTCCGGATGCCACTGGACGCCCAGGGCCCAGCGGGGACCGGGCAGTTCGACCGCCTCGACCGTGCCGTCCGCCGCGACAGCCGAGACGGTCAGCCCCTGCCCGAGCCGGTCCACCGTCTGGTGATGGTGGGTCGGTACGGCGAACTCCTCCGGCACCAGAGCCCCATAGCGGGTGCCTGTCACCGGTGTCACCGGATGCTCCCCGAAGGTTCCACCGACCGGTGAGGTATGGCCGTCCACGTGCTGACGGAGCGTCCCGCCGAGCGCCACGTTGAGCAGCTGCATCCCCCGGCAGATGCCCAGCAGGGGGGTGCCGGAGTCCAGCGCCGCCTCGATCAGGGCCAGTTCCCAGACGTCCCGCTCCGGGGCGGGCGGTCCGGTCCTGGGGTCCCGCTCGGCCCCGTACCGTACGGGCTCCACATCAGGACCGCCCGCGATCACCACCCCGTCGAGCCGCGCCACCATCCGGGAAGCGGCCGACGCATCGTCCGGCGGCAGCATCGCGGCCAGCCCGCCGGCGCGCTGGACGAGCCGGGGATAACCGGCCGGCAGCAGCGCCGCGGGCAGGTTCCAGACGCCCCACGCGGCGGACTCCTCCAGATAGGTGCTGACGCCGATGAGCGGCTTCATGGACCGGGCCTCCGTCGTTCGTTCGTCGTATGTCGTTCCCGCGCGTGTGCGAGTGCGTGTGCGTGTGCGAGTGGGTGTACGCCTGCGCGGTGGTGTGCGCGTACGTGTTCCGCGTCAGCCTCGTTCGAGTTCGGCCTCGGCCGCGGCCAGCGCCGCGAACTCCTCTTCCGGAGCCGCGGCGACCAGCCGGTGCCGACTGTAGAAGGTGAAGTAGGCGAGGGCGACGACATAGACGCCCAGCGCGATGAACGCCGCGTCCTTGTCCACCAGGAACGTCGCGACCAGCGCCGACAGCGCGAGTACGAACGCGACGCCGGAGGTGAGCATGCCGCCGGGCGTGCGATAGGGGCGGGGCAGCTCCGGCTCGCGGCGGCGCAGCACGAGATGCGACAGCGCCATCAGCGCGTACGAGATCGTCGCGCCGAACACCGCGACATTGAGCATCCGGCCGCCGTCGCCGGTGCCCGCCGCGAGGGCGAAACCGATCGCGCCCGGGATCAGCAGACCCAGATAGGGGGCTTTGCGGCCGCTCGTGAGGGACAGGAACCGGGGCAGATAGCCCGCGCGGGAGAGCGCGAACAACTGCCGGGACCCGGCGTAGATGAGGGAGAAGAAGGAGGCGACGAGACCCGCGAGACCCGCGTAGTTCACGAACCGGCTCAGCGCGGTCGGCTCCCCGTCCCCCTGGAGCGCGACCACCAGCGGATTGCCCGCGTCCTGGACGGCGGCCGAACCGCGCGCCCCCGTCGCCGCGAGGAAGGTGATCAGCGCGAGCAGTACGAGCACGCCCATGGCGATCGACAGCGCCTTCGGCATCGACCGGACGGGGTCCTTGGCCTCCTCGGCGGCCAGGGGTACGCCTTCCACACCGAGGAAGAACCACATACCGAAGGGGAAGGCCGCCCAGATGCCCAGGACTCCGTAGGGCAGCCAGGAGCCGGAGCCGAACGCGTCCTGGTCGACGGGGATGTCATTGAGACCACTGGCGTCGAACTGGGTGAAGGCCCCGACCGCGAAGATCAGCAGCGCGGCCACCGCGATCGCGGTCACCACCAGGCTGAAGCGCAGGGCCTCGCCCACACCCCAGAGATGGATCCCGATGAAGATCACAAAGCATGCGAGATAGACGGGCCAGCCCGCCGTCAGGCCGAAGAGATTGAGGGACTCGACATATTCGCCGATGAAGATGGAGATGGCGGCCGGCGCGAGGATGTACTCGATGAGGATGGCCGTACCGGTCAGAAAGCCGCCCCAGGTGCCGAGCGCGCGCCGGGCGAAGCCATAACCGCCGCCCGCGGTGGGCAGGATGGCGGACAGCTCGGCGAGGGAGAAGACCAGACAGGCG
The DNA here is from genome assembly GCF_040303865.1 of Streptomyces sp. NPDC094034. Lineage (NCBI taxonomy): Bacteria > Bacillati > Actinomycetota > Actinomycetes > Kitasatosporales > Streptomycetaceae > Streptomyces > Streptomyces sp. NPDC094034. Next base: position 42,133 of record NZ_JBEOUD010000004.1, read on the forward strand.
TACATCACCCCCATCAGCAGCGTGGCGATCGCGAGACCGCCGAAGCCCCCCTCGGAGAGACCGATGTTCCATCCCGAGAAGTCCCCGGAGACGACATAGGCGACCCCGAGGCCGGTGAGCAGCAGCCAGCCCGCGCTGCCCCGGCGCAGTGTGCGCCGACGCAGATACTCGGCGTCCCCCTGGGGCGTGTCCCGCTCGGCGCCGTCGGCCGTGGCGGCCGGTGGGACGCGCGAGTCCGTGCCTTCGGACATGATCCGCTCCTGCCTCGGAGTAATGGTGTGGGGCCATACCATTGCCGCATGAGCGGCCCGGCGCAAGCCCCATGCGTTAATCGGCTGTTACGGATCGGGAAAGCTCCCGGCTGCGCCCGGCCGGCCGCCGGTTCGGGCTCACCGGCCCCCGGCTCAGGCCAGGAAGCCGCGCAGGAGTGCCGCCGTGCCGCCGCAGTGCTCGCGCGCGATCTCACGTGCCCCGTCCACGTCGCCGTCGAGCACCGCCTCGGCCAATGCCGTGTGCTGGCGCTGCGAGTGCTCCAGATTCCGCACCAGCAGCGGGATGCAGTCCAGCAGATCGTTCACCGTCGCCCGCACGGCGGCGTACTGCGCGGTCAGCGTCGCCGAGCCGGCCAGCTCGGCGAGCGTGAGATGCAGCATCGTGTCCAGCCTTCGGTACTCCGTCAGCGGCGCGTCCTGTGTGGCCGCCAGCGCCGAGCCCAGCCGCTCCCGCTGCTCGCCGGTGAGCGGGTGCCCCGCGCACAGCTCCGCCGCGCCGACCTCAAGTACCTCGCGGAAGCGCAGGACGTCCTCGATGTCCACGCCCGCCACCCGGCGCCGCAACTCCTCCTCCGCCCCCCGGGCGGGCGTGTCGGGCCGTGGCCGTACGAATGTGCCGCCGTATCTGCCGCGCCGGCTCTCCAGCAGCCCCTGGTCCTGGAGGACCTTGAGGACATCGCGCAGCGTGACCCGGCTGATCCGCAGCCGCTCCGCCAGCTCCCGCTCGGCCGGCAGCCGTTCACCGCCCGCCACCAGCCCGAGCCGTACCACCTGGAGGATCTGCTCCAACGCCTCCTCGAAACCGTTTCCCGCCCGCACGGGCCGCAGCACCGGCGTCAGCGGGTCCGCGTCCGGCGGGTCCACCGGCTCGTTCGTCTTCGCCACGTGGCCGTTTCCCCTTCCCAACCAAAGGTCTTCAGGAATACCTTATGGCTTCCGGCTGACCGAAGGAGGAGTAATCCCGTGGCAGACCGCACACCCCCGCTCCGCGTCGAGGAGCTGCGCGTCCTCGTGGAGGGCGGCGAGATCGACACGGTCGTCCTGGCCTTCCCCGATATGCAGGGCAGACTTCAGGGAAAGCGGTTCGCCGCACGGTTCTTCCTCGACGACGTCCTGGAACACGGCACCGAGGGCTGCAACTATCTCCTCGCCGTCGACACGGAGATGAACACCGTCGACGGATACGCGATGTCCTCCTGGGACCGCGGCTACGGCGACTTCGCGATGCGCCCCGACCTCTCCACCCTGCGCCGCGTCCCCTGGAACGAGGGCACGGCCATGGTCATCGCCGACCTCACCTGGAACGACGGCACACCCGTCGTCGCCTCGCCCCGCCAGATCCTCCGCCGCCAGCTGGAGCGCCTGGCCGGACACGGCTACACCGCGCACGTCGGTACGGAGCTGGAGTTCATCGTCTTCAAGGACACCTACGAGCAGGCCTGGGACAGCCACTACCGCGGACTGACGCCTGTCAATCAGTACAACGTCGACTACTCCGTCCTCGGCACCGGCCGCGTCGAACCGCTGCTGCGCCGGATCCGCAGGGAAATGGCCGAGGCCGGGCTCGCCGTCGAATCCGCCAAGGGGGAGTGCAACCCCGGCCAGCACGAGATCACCTTCACCTACGACGAAGCCCTCATCACCTGCGACCAGCACGCCATCTACAAGAACGGCGCCAAGGAGATCGCCTCCCAGGAGGGCGTCTCGCTCACCTTCATGGCCAAGTACAACGAGCGCGAGGGCAACTCCTGTCATATCCATCTCTCGCTCCAGGACCAGCACGGCACCCATGTCATGGCCGGGGACGGACCCGGCGGGATGTCGCCCGTGATGCGCCACTTCCTGGCGGGCCAGCTCGCCGCGCTCCGTGACTTCTCCCTGCTGTACGCGCCCACCATCAACGCCTACAAGCGCTTCCAGCCGGGATCCTTCGCCCCCACCGCCGTCGCCTGGGGCTATGACAACCGCACTTGTTCGCTGCGGGTGGTCGGCCACGGCCGGTCCTTGCGCTTCGAGAACCGGCTCCCCGGCGGCGACGTCAATCCGCACCTCGCCGTCGCGGGCCTCGTCGCCGCCGGTCTGTACGGCATCGAGAACGAGCTCGAACTCCCCGAACCCTGCGCGGGCAACGCCTACACATCCACCTATGAACAGGTCCCGACCACCCTGCGCGAAGCCGCCGAGCTCTGGGAGAACAGCCCCATCGCGCGCGCGGCCTTCGGTGACGAGGTCGTGGCGCACTACCGCAACATGGCGCGCGTCGAGGTCGAGGCCTTCGACGCCGCGGTGACCGACTGGGAGCTTCGCCGCTCCTTCGAACGTCTGTGAGGAACGACGTGCACGAACACCACGCCGCCGGACATCAGATCCTCAACCCCGCCACCGGCGAGACCATCGCCACCGTCGCCGCGACCACCGCGGCGGAGGTCGACACGGCGGTTCGCCGGGCCGCGGCGGCCCAACGCGGCTGGGCGGCGACCGCCCCCGCCGACCGCGCACGGCTGCTGCGCCGCTTCGCCGTCGTCGTCGACGAACACAACGAGGAACTGGCCCGGCTGGAGGTCCGCGAGGCGGGGCACACCCTCGGCAACGCGCGCTGGGAGGCGGCCAATGTCCGCGATCTCCTGGACTACAGCGCCGGGGGAGTGGAGCGACTGACCGGCCGGCAGATCCCGGTCGCCGGCGGACTCGACATCACCCTCCTGGAACCGCTCGGCGTCGTCGGCGTGATCGCCCCGTGGAACTTCCCCATGCCGATCGCCGCCTGGGGCAGCGCCCCCGCGCTCGCGGCGGGCAACGCCGTGCTCCTCAAACCCGCCGAGACCACCCCCCTCACCGCACTGCGACTGGCCGAACTCGCCCTGGAGGCAGGGCTTCCCGAGCATCTCTTCCAGGTCCTGCCCGGAGCGGGTGACGTCGCGGGCGACGCGCTGGTCGAGCACCCGGGCGTCGCCAAGATCGTCTTCACCGGATCCACCCGCGTCGGTAAACAGATCATGGCGAAGGGCAGCGCGCTGCTGAAGCGCGTGACCCTCGAACTCGGCGGCAAGAGCCCCAATATCGTCTTCGCCGACTCCGATCTGGAGCGGGCCGCCGCGACCGCCCCGATGGCCTTCCTCGACAACTCAGGACAGGACTGCTGCGCCCGCACCCGCATCCTCGTCCAGCACGAGGTCCACGACCGGTTCCTGGAACTGCTCGCCCCCGCGATCGAGTCGGTCGTCGTCGGCGACCCGTCCGACGAGAAGACCCAGATGGGCCCGCTGATCTCGGCGATCCAGCTGGAGCGCGTACGGTCGTACGTCCCCGATGGCGCGAAGGGCATCCGTGGCACCGCGCCCGAGGGACCCGGGTTCTGGTTCCCGCCGACCGTCCTCACCGATGCCGCCGCCGACTCACCGGTCGCCACCGAGGAGGTCTTCGGCCCGGTCGCGGTGGTCGTGCCCTTCGAGGACGAGGAAGACGCCGTCCGGCTCGCCAACGCCACCGACTACGGGCTCGCCGGGTCGATCTGGACCCGCGACGTGGGCCGCGCCCTGCGCGTCTCGCGCGCCGTCGCCGCGGGCAATCTCTCCGTCAATTCGCACAGCGCCGTCCGGTACGGCACACCGTTCGGCGGCTACAAACAGTCCGGACTCGGCCGAGAACTGGGCCCCGACGCCCTGGCCGCCTTCACCGAAACCAAGAACGTCTTCATCAGCACGGAGGCCTGACCCATCATGACCGCCCCCACCAACGACGTCATCTGCCGCCGACTGGTCGGCCGTACCGCCGTGATCACCGGAGCCGGCAGCGGCATCGGCCTGGCCACCGCACGCCGACTCGCCGCCGAGGGCGCGCATGTCGTCTGCGGCGATATCGACGAGACCGCGGGCAAGGCCGCGGCCGAACAGGTCGACGGCACCTTCGTACGTGTCGATGTCACCAACGCCGACGAGGTCGACGCCCTCTTCAGGATCGCCCACGAGACCTACGGCAGCGTCGACATCGCCTTCAACAACGCGGGCATCTCGCCCCCCGAGGACGACTCGATCCTCACCACCGGCCTGGACGCCTGGCGCAAGGTCCAGGAGGTCAACCTCACCTCCGTGTATCTGTGCTGCAAGGCGGCCATCCCCTATATGCGGCGGCAGGGCCGGGGCTCGATCATCAACACCGCCTCCTTCGTGGCGCGTATGGGCGCGGCGACCTCCCAGATCTCCTACACCGCGTCCAAGGGAGGCGTGCTCGCGATGTCCCGTGAGCTGGGCGTGCAGTTCGCCCGCGAGGGGATCCGGGTGAACGCGCTGTGCCCGGGGCCCGTCAACACGCCTCTGTTGCAGGAGCTGTTCGCCAAGGACCCCGAGCGCGCCGCGCGCCGACTCGTGCACATTCCGGTCGGCCGGTTCGCCGAGGCCGACGAGATCGCGGCGGCGGTCGCCTTCCTCGCCAGTGACGACTCCTCGTTCGTGAACGCCACGGACTTCCTGGTCGACGGTGGCATCTCGGGGGCGTATGTGACGCCCGTCTAGGGTCTGTCAGGACGGGCAGGACGGGCAGGACGGGCAGGCAGGCGGGCGGGCGGGCGGGCGCCTGAGCGTGACGACCCCGCCGGGCCGGTATCCCGGTCCAGGCGTGCCCCTACCACCGGACGCCGGTGGGACGGGACCGCGTGGACCGGGACCGCGACACCCTCAGAGGAACGTGCGGCCCTCACCCCGGTACGTCGGCACGGCCGCCACCACCCGGTCGCCCTCGATCAGACACAAGGTGTCGAAGCGCTCGCACAGTTCACCCGCCTTGGCATGCCGGAACCACACCTTGTCGCCGATCAGCAGATCGTCGGCGGCCGGTCCGAGCAGTGGGGTCTGCACCTCACCGGCCCCCTCCTGCCCGTCGTAGCGCAGTCCTTCGGGCAGATACGGCACGGGCAGCCGGTCCGCCCCCGGCGCCCCCGAGGCCGGATAGCCGCCGCCGAGCACGGTCACCACTCCGACACCCGGCCTGCGCACCACGGGCTGGGCGAAGAGCGCCGCCGGACGGCCCGTGAACGATGTGTAGTTGTCAAAGAGCCGTGGAACATAGAGCCCCGAGCCCGCGGCGATCTCCGTCACCGCTTCCTCGGCAGCCGTGTGCTGGACGCTGCCCGTGCCGCCGCCATTGACGAATTCCAGCTCCGGAGCGACGGCCCGCACCGCGCGCACCACTGCCGCGCGCCGCTCCGCCAACTCCTTGCGGGCGGCGGACTGCATCAGCCGGATCGCACGCGATCGCAGCGGTCGTCCTGCCAGGGCGTCCCCTACCCCGGCGACATGTCCTTCGTATGCCATGAGCCCGACCAGCCGGAATCCGGGGCGTCGGGCTATCGATCTGGCGAGCTCGGCCAGTTGGGCCGGCTCACGCAGCGGGGAGCGCAGTGCACCAATCCTGACCCGCCCGCCGAACAGCCGCAAGGCCGTGTCCAGTTCAAGACAGATCCGGAATTCCTCACGTCCACCCTTCCGCGCCGCGTCGATGAGGTCCAGCTGGGCCGGGTCGTCGATCATCACGGTGACGGCCGCGGCGAGCTTGGGATCGGCGGCCAGCTCCCCGTACGCGGCGCGGTCCGCCGACGGATAGGCGAGCAGTACGTCCTCGAACCCGGCCCGCGCCAGCCACAGGGACTCGGCCAGCGTGAAGGACATGATCCCCGCGAAACCGTCGCGCCCCAGCACACGTTCCAGCAGCGCGCGGCAGCGGACCGACTTGCTCGCCACCCGGATCGGCTTGCCTTCCGCCCGCCGGACGAGATCGTCCGCGTTCGCGTCGAACGCTTCGAGATCGACGAGGGCGAGCGGGGCGTCGAGATGAGCGGTGGCGCGGTCGTACCGTGCCCGGTCGGTGGCGCGCGGAGTCATGGAGTGAGCTTGCCAGACGGGATTACCGCACGGTAGGGGGATGATCTGGGCAGATCACCACGTGCCTTCGCGGTCGTTCCCGCCGGGCCCGTTCCACCCCGTAGAGTGACGCACACGCCGAGTCGAACGGGCCTGTTCCGTACGGCGAATCGGTATGCGGTGGGACCGGTCTGCACAGGTGGCACAGGGGGACGGATGAGTACCGAAGCGCGACGCGCTCCTGTACCGCCCCGCCCGGCGGTGCCACCACCCGGCGCCGAGTCCGAGGCGTCCAAGGCAGGCGAGGACACGTCGGCCGACACTCCGCGCCCGCCGAGATCACGCATCTCGGACGCGCTGCTGCCCCCGCCCGAGCCGGTGCGGATACCACCACCGCCGTCCGGACCTCCGGCGGCGACCGCTGCCAAGTCCCTTCCCCCGGCAGCGAATCCGGCCCCGCGCACGGCCGTCCCCCCGGCCCCGATGACGGCTCCGACCGCGGCGACAGCTCCGGTGTTCACGACCGCCCCAGCCCCGGCGACACCTCCGGTGTCCACGCCAGCCCCGGCCCCGGCGAAAGCCTCTTCACCGACGACAGCCCCGGCCCCAGCCTCGATGAAAGCCCCGGCCCCGACGAAACCGGTCCCGCCCGTCGGCGCGGCCCCGGCGCCCGTGGAGATCACCACCCGCCTCCGTCCGGTGCCCCCGGCCCCGGCGCCCGTGGAGATCACCACCCGCCTTCGTCCGGTGCCCCCGGCCCCGGCCGGAGCGGTGCCACGCGTGCCGCCACCGCCTTCCGCGCCACCCGCGCCGCCCCTGCCCGCCAGGCCGCCCCAGAGCCCGCCCGCGTTCCCGTCGGCGCCGCCGCCGTATCCCTCGCCGTATCCCTGGTCCGGGCAGCGTCCCGAGACGCCCCAGGAGACCACCACCAGGCTGCGTCCCGTGCCCTCACGGCACCAGCCCCTCCGGGTCGCGTCCGCCTTGGCCTGCGTCGTGCTCGGGCTCGGGCTGATCGGCGGCGCCGCCACCGGGAGTTGGCTGACCGGGGACTCTGCCGCGGAACCCGCCGCCCGTGACACCTTCGCCATCACGCGCGGCCTCTGGCACAACGTGCCCGTCGACACCCTCTTCCCCCGCACCCTCGCCGGGGACGGCGCCGGGCCCGGCGGAGCGGACCGCGAGTGGACGAGGATCGGCGTCGCACCTGACAGCGGCTGTGCCGGCACCCTCGATCCGCTGCTGCTCGGCACGCTGCGCCCGGTCGGCTGCGCGCGCGTGCTGCGCGCCACCTACGTTGACGCCACGTCGACCAGCGTCACCACCGTCGGGCTGGTCTTCACCCAGGCCGACGCCCTCGCGATGGAGACCCTGCGCACCCGGTTCCGTGACGAGAAGCTGGGTGAACGCGCCGATCTGATGCCCCGCGCCTTCCCCGTCAAGGGCACGGTCGCGGGTGGGTTCGGTGACGCCCAGCGCGCGAGCTGGACGGTGAATGTGCTCACCGAGACGCCCGTCGTCGTGTTCGCCGTCTCCGGCTTCGCCGACGGACGGACGGTCACCGCTCCCCAGCCCGTCGACAAGGCCATGGCCAAGGGCGCCACGACCGCGCCCGCGCAGTCCGGTCTCGGCCACGAGGCCAAGGGCATCGCGGACCGGATAGAGCGAGGCCTGCGCAAGACCGTCAGCGCCCGAACGGCGACTCCTCAATGACCCCGAACCTTCCCGGCGCACTGATGCCCCCCACGCCCCCCAAGCTCCCCAACCTCTCCGTGCACTCCATGCCCCCCACGCCCCCTGTGCACCCCATGCACTCCACGCCTCCCGGCTCCCTCATGTCTCCCGGCGCCCCCACGCCCCCCGTGCCTTCCGGCCGGACGGCGCGCCGCCACCGCTTCGTTGCCGCCTTCGCCGCCGCGTCCGTCCTCCTGCTCGTCCCCGCCCCTCCGGCGCACGCCGACGCGATCCGGGCGCAGCAGTGGGCCCTCGACGCCCTGCACACCGAGGAGGCGTGGCGCACCACTCAGGGCAGGGGCGTCACCGTCGCCGTCCTGGACACCGGCGTCGACGGCACCCATCCCGACCTGGAGGGCCAGGTGCTGCCCGGCCGGGATCTGATCGGCTTCGGGGCGAGCGACGGCGATCGCGCCTGGGCCCGTCACGGCACGGCCATGGCCGGCATCATCGCCGGACACGGCCATGGCCCCAACCGTGGGGACGGGGTTCTCGGGGTCGCGCCCGAGGCGAAGATCCTCCCGGTCCGCGTCATCCTCGAAGGCACCGACCCCGCCCGTGCCAAGGCCCGTTCCTCCAAGGGCGGCGCCCTCGCCGAAGGCATCCGCTGGGCCGCCGACCACGGCGCCGACGTCATCAACCTCTCACTCGGCGACGACAGCGAGTCCGCCCACCCGGAACCCGGCGAGGACGCGGCCGTCCAGTACGCCCTTGCCAAGGGCTCCGTCGTGGTCGCCTCGGCCGGCAACGGCGGCGAGAAGGGCGACCACGTCTCGTACCCCGCGGCCTATCCGGGGGTGATCGCGGTGACGGCCGTCGACGAGTACGGGACACGTGCCGCGTTCTCCACCCGCCGCTGGTACGCCACCATCAGCGCGCCGGGCGTCAATGTGGTCATCGCCGACCCCGACCGCCGCTACTACGAGGGCTGGGGCACCAGCGCCGCCGCCGCGTTCGTCTCCGGCGCCGTCGCGCTCGTACGCTCCGCCTACCCCGATCTCACCCCGGCGCAGATCAAGAAGCTCCTCTCGGACACCGCGCGCAACGCGCCGAAGGATGGCCATGACGACGCCCGCGGGCACGGCCTCGTCGATCCCGCCGCCGCGATCAAGGCCGGGGCGAAGCTGTCCCGTATGGATCTGAAGCGCGACGCCGCGGGCGCCGACGCATACGACAAGCAGTACTTCGGCCCCGGCCCCGACGCCCCGCGCGCGGACTCGGAACCCGCCGCCTGGCTCGCCCCCGCGGTGGGCGGCGCCGGCGCGCTGCTGCTGGCCTGTGCGGTCCTGCTGTGGCGCGGCGGTCTCAGACGAACCGGCGTACGGCGCTGACGGCCGCCTCCTCGACCCGCGCGATCCCCGCGTCCTTCGTCGGATGGCCGTCGGACAACACGGCGACCAGACAGTTCCGTACCCGCCCCACCGAGTGGATGACCCAGGAACCGCTGTCACCCCGCGGCAGCCAGCCGTTCTTCAGTGCCCAGTCGCGGTCCGTCGCCGCCGCGGAGATCCCCCAGTCCTGACCGGGCACCACCCGCCCCATCAGCCCCGCCAGATAGCGGCGCGACCTCTCGTCGAGAGCGGCGGGCGCCGCCGGGACCTTCACAGGGCGCGTCGTGGCATCCGCGTCGGCGAACACCGCCTTCAGCAGCGTCAGTTGATCGCGCGCGGTGGTCAGAGTGAGCCCCCAGGCGGTGGCCGCCGACGTCCGGGTCATCCCGAGCCGCGCATGAGCCGCGTCCAGTCCCGCCACGCCCCCGGCCGCCGTCCGCAGCGCGGTCGCCGCCTCGTTGTCGCTGCGCTCGATCATGGCCGCCGCGAGACCTTCCTCGCCGGCCGTCAGCCACCGCCCCGAATCCCGCGCCCGCAGCAGCAGCGCGGCCAGTACCGCGACCTTGACCACGCTGGCGGTGACATACGTCCGGTCCTCGCCGGATGCCCACTCGCCCCCGCCGGCCAGGTCGTACACCGCGACCGAGAGATTCACCCGACGACCGTACGTCCCGCCGCGCCCTCTACGCTCGTCCCGTGGCCCTCAAGAACATCCCCGACTCCGGTTTCTCCGACGACGACGGCACCGCCGCTCCCGAGCTGACGGCGGCCCTCGCCGCCTGGGCCGAGGACCGGTCGGCCGAACCTCATGTCCTGGCGGCGCTCAAGGACGCCCGGCTGCTGGTTCCCGTGGTCGCCGTGCTCGGTGAGACGGAGGAGGACGAGAAGAGCGGCCTGCGCCGCGAGAAGACCAGCGACATGGCCGTACCGACCCTCCAGGCGGGCGACCGCCGCGCGCTGCCCGCCTTCACCTCCGTCGCCGCGCTGGCCCGCTGGAATCCGGCGGCCCGGCCCGTCGCCGTACCGCTGCACCAGGCGCTCCAGGCAGCCGCGCACGAGCGGGCGGACACGGTCGTGATCGATCTCGCGGGCCCTGTCCCGTACCAGCTCACCGGCCCCGCGCTGCTCGCTCTCGCCGAGGGCCGCACCAGCACCGATCCGCTCGACGATCCCGCCGTCGGCGCGGCGGTACGGTCCGCCGTCGCCGCGGAGCCGGCGGTGCTCCGCGCGCATCTCGGCCCGGGCAGCGCGGACGGCACCCTCGCGCTCGTGCTGGACCCGGCGGCACGTCCGGCCGAGGCCGCACGCAGGATCGCCGAGGCCCTCGCGGCCGATGACGTGCTGAGGGCCCGCCTGGTACGCGGACTCGACCTGGCTCTGCTGCCGGTCGAGGCCACACCACCGGGCGAGCCCCTTTTCGTACGCACCTGACGTTTCGCACATGCCTGACGTTTCGTACGCCTGGCGTTTCGTATGTGCCTGGAGCGACAGACGGAGCCGGATCAGCCGTAGACCGGCCCCGTGTACTTCTCGCCGGGACCGTTCCCCGGCTCGTCCGGTACGAGCGACGCCTCGCGGAACGCCAGCTGGAGCGACTTCAGCCCGTCACGCAGCGGAGCCGCGTGGAAGGAGCTGATCTCCGTCGCACTCGCGTCCATCAGTCCGGCCAGCGCGTGGACCAGCTTGCGGGCCTCGTCCAGGTCCTTGTGCTCGTCGCCCTCCTCGGTCAGACCGAGCTTGACGGCGGCCGCGCTCATCAGATTCACGGCGACCGTGACGATCACCTCGACGGCGGGGACTTCCGCGATGTCGCGGGCCATGGCGTCATAGCCGGGGGTTTCCTGGGGGGAGGTCGCGTCGCTCATGCCCCACACGATAGGCGTACGCCCGAGTGGCCCCGGCCGCGGGAGCGGTGCGGTACGCGGGGTTCGCACCACCCCGGGGGAGCTGCTAACCTTGTGTAACGACCGGTCGGACACGTGCGTGCCCGGCCCACAAGTGGAGGCTCCGATCTCCCACCTGGCCGCTCCTCAGGGGCGGCGGGTCACCGGTCAGGTGGTGCCCATCGTTCCGTACGGACGATGGAACCACCCGATGCGCCCCGTGGCATACGCGCGGCGGTGCTCCGGTATTCGAGGAGCTCCTGCCTGTGTGCCGTCCGGGGCATTTTTGATGTTCCGCCGCGGTTGGTCTGATGACACAGACGTTACGCGGCTGTCTGCCAGGCAGTCGTGTGGTGCTACCGAGGAGGATCCATCAGCGCCGAGCCCCGCATCAACGACCGGATTCGCGTTCCCGAAGTGCGACTTGTCGGTCCCAGTGGCGAGCAGGTGGGCATTGTCCCGCTCGCCAAGGCCCTAGAGCTTGCGCAGGAGTACGACCTGGACCTGGTCGAGGTCGCGGCGAACGCCCGTCCGCCCGTGTGCAAGCTCATGGACTACGGGAAGTTCAAGTACGAGTCGGCCATGAAGGCCCGTGAGGCGCGCAAGAACCAGGCGCACACGGTCATCAAGGAGATGAAGCTCCGGCCGAAGATCGACCCGCACGACTATGACACCAAGAAGGGTCATGTCGTCCGGTTCCTCAAGCAGGGTGACAAGGTCAAGATCACGATCATGTTCCGTGGTCGTGAGCAGTCCCGCCCCGAGCTGGGCTTCCGACTGCTCCAGCGTCTCGCCTCCGATGTCGAGGAACTCGGCTTCATCGAGTCGAACCCGAAGCAGGACGGCCGGAACATGATCATGGTTCTTGGCCCGCACAAGAAGAAGACCGAGGCCATGGCCGAGGCCCGTGAGGCGCAGGCCGCCCGCAAGGCGGAGCGCCAGGGGTACGCGACCGAGGAATCCGCGGGCACCGCGGCCGAGGCTCCGGCCGAGGCATCTTCCGAAGCGTGATCCGGGGGGCGCCGAGAGGCGGCGCCTCGGATCCGTCCGGACCCGAACCACATACAGAGATATGACGCTCCCGAGCGCCGGCCGACCGGCCGGCTGGGAGCGCCACTGACGAGGAGAGAGCGGCGCCATGCCGAAGAACAAGACGCACAGCGGTGCAAAGAAGCGCTTCCGCGTGACCGGCTCGGGCAAGGTGCTCCGGCAGCGCGCCGGCCGTCGCCACTACCTGGAGCACAAGCCCTCGACGCTGACGCGCCGCCTCGCCGGCACCGTCGAGCTCGCGCCGGGCGACGCCGCCAAGGCGAAGAAGCTTCTCGGCCTGTAGTCCGCGCGTCCCGCCGCCATGGCGCGGGACCAGGACAGCTACAGGGACCATGCCGTTCTTGGGTCACGTCACCACCCGTGATCCAGCTACAAGGAGTTAACAAGTGGCACGCGTCAAGCGGGCAGTCAACGCCCACAAGAAGCGCCGGGCAATCCTCGAGGCGGCCAGCGGTTACCGCGGCCAGCGCTCGCGTCTGTACCGGAAGGCGAAGGAGCAGGTCACCCACTCCCTCGTTTACAACTACAACGACCGCAAGAAGCGCAAGGGCGACTTCCGTCAGCTGTGGATCCAGCGGATCAACGCCGCTGCCCGCGCCAACGGCATCACCTACAACCGCTTCATCCAGGGTCTGAAGGCCGCCAACGTCGAGGTGGACCGCAAGATCCTCGCCGAGCTGGCCGTCAATGACTCCAGCGCGTTCGCCGCGCTCGTCGAGGTCGCGCAGAAGGCCCTGCCGAGCGACGTCAACGCCCCGAAGGCCGCCGCCTGATCCCGTCAGGCCGCCGTACTTCCCGCCGGACCCGCAGGCATCGCGCCTGCGGGTCCGGCGCGTTCCGCGGGTGTTCCCCCCACCCCGCGTGACCCGCATCCGTACGTCCTCATACGAGAAGTGAGAACCGCCGTCCATGGGCACCCCCGAGCTGATCTCCCCGCGTTCCCCGCGCGTCACGGCCGCCAGGAGACTCGCCAAGCGCGCCTTCCGCGGCAAGGAACGCCGGTTCATCGCCGAGGGGCCGCAGGCCGTACGGGAAGCCGTGGCCCATCGCGGTGACGGCGGGGAGCCCACGCTCATCGAGCTGTTCACCACCGTCGAGGCCGCCGAGCGGTATGCCGACATCGTCGACGCCGCCCGCGCCACCGGGGCCCGGGTGCACTACGCGCCCGACGCCGTGCTCGCCGAGGTGTCCCAGACCGTCACCCCGCAGGGGCTGCTCGGGGTGTGCCGGTTCCTCGACTCGCCCTTCGAGGAGATCCTGCGCGCCAGGCCCCGGCTCGTCGCGGTACTGGCACATGTCCGCGACCCGGGGAACGCGGGTACGGTGCTGCGCTGCGCCGACGCGGCGGGCGCGGACGCCGTCGTCCTCACCGACGCCTCCGTCGATCTCTACAACCCCAAATCGGTCCGGGCGTCCGTCGGCTCGCTCTTCCATCTGCCGGTCGCCGTCGGCGTCCCCGTCGAGCAGGCCGTCCAGGGGCTCCGGGACGTGGGCGTACGGATCCTCGCCGCCGACGGCGCGGGCGCGCACGACCTGGACGACGAGCTGGACGCGGGCACCATGGGCGGGCCCACCGCCTGGATCTTCGGCAACGAGGCATGGGGGCTGCCCGCCGAGACCCGCGCCCTCGCGGACGCGGTGGTACGGGTGCCGATCCACGGAAAGGCGGAGAGCTTGAACCTCGCGACGGCGGCGGCCGTATGTCTCTACGCCTCGGCGCGCGCCCAGCGCGTGCGCGGTACGTGCTGAGGGGGTCCCGCTCCGTCACGTTCAGCTAGTACTGTTGCGCTTTCTGGGGCCCACTGAGCTACTGCGGAAGAGGTGGGATGCGGGGATGAGTGTCGGCGCGAGCGGACCCGCCGCGGTCCAGGGAGCCTTACCGCCCCCGTACGGGACCGGCGCGGCCCAGCCGTCCGGCGCGGACGAGCGGACCGGTATGGATGAGCGGATCGGCACGGGCGACGGGGGGATCCACCCCGACGAGCTGCCCGACGGGCTGGTCGTCGCCGATGAGACCGGCCGGGTGATCTGCTTCAACGCCGCCGCCGCCCGGATCACCGCCGTCCCGTGCGCGGCCGCCCTCGGCCGCCCGCTGGACCGGGCGCTGCCGCTGGAGGACCTGAAGGGCCGCCGCTGGTGGACGCTGACCGATCCGTACGGCGGGCTCGCCACCCGGGTCGGCCAGCCCGAGCGCAATCTGCTGCTGCCGGGCGGCCGGGAGGTCCTGGTCTCCGCCCGCTACGTACGCGCGTACCCGACCGGACCCGTACGCCGGCTGGTCATCTCCATCCGGGGGACGGAGGCGCGGCGCCGTACCGAACTGAGCCACGCGGAGCTGATCGCGACCGTCGCCCATGAACTGCGCTCCCCGCTCACCTCCGTGAAGGGGTTCACGGCGACGCTGCTCGCCAAGTGGGAGCGGTTCACCGACGACCAGAAGCGGCTGATGCTGGAGACCGTGGACGCCGACGCCAACCGGGTCACCCGGCTGATCGCGGAGCTGCTGGACATCTCCCGGATCGATTCGGGCCGGCTGGAGGTGCGCAGGCAGCCGGTGGACATCGGCGCGGCCGTCGGGCGCCATGTCCAGTCGCACACGGCCGCGGGCCAGTCGCCCGACCGGTTCCTCGTACGGATACAGCAGCCGCTGCCCGACCTGTGGGCGGATCCCGACAAAATCGATCAGGTGCTCGGCAATCTGCTCGAAAACGCGGTGCGCCACGGGGAGGGAACCGTCACGATTGAGGTGGCGGCCGCGACACTCAGCCACGCGGAGCGGCCGGAAACCGAGACGGAGACAGAGAAGGGAACGGCCGTCACCGTGTGCGACGAGGGTCCCGGCATCCCCGAGGAGTCGATGGGCCGTGTCTTCACCCGCTTCTGGCGGGGGAGCAAGCGCGGCGGGACCGGCCTGGGCCTGTATATCGTCAAGGGCATCGTCGAGGCGCACGGCGGGACGATCACCGTCGGCCGCGGACCCGGCGGCGGTGCCGAGTTCCGATTTATCCTGCCCGTCGGCGCTCCGGCCTACCTGTCCTGAGCGGCCCACGGGCTTCTTCACCTTCGTACGACCTTTAGACTCGACTTTTGGCACCTTCGCGCCTTCGCGCTCCCCAGTGATCGAGCAGGGTCGTTTCGCCAGCCAAACGGAAGTACGGAAGAGATGTCGGCACCCAACAAGTCGTACGACCCAGTCGAGGTCGAGGCACTGAAACCGGAAGAGATCGAGCGGATGCGGGACGAGGCGCTCGCCGCCTTCGCCGCCGCCGGTGATCTCGACGCGCTCGCCCACGCGAAGACCGCGCACACCGGGGGCACCTCGCCGCTCGCCCTCGCCAACCGGGAGATCGGCGCCCTGCCCCCGCAGGCAAAGGCCGAGGCGGGCAAGCGCGTGGGCCAGGCCCGCGGCGTCGTCAGCAAGGCCCTGGCCGCCCGCCAGAGCGAGCTGGAGGCGGAGCGGGACGCCCGGGTGCTGGTCGAGGAGGCGGTGGATGTCACGCTGCCGTACGACCGCACCCCGCCCGGCGCCCGCCATCCGCTGACCGGCTTCATGGAGCGGGTCGCGGATGTCTTCGTGGCCATGGGCTACGAGGTCGCCGAGGGCCCCGAGGCCGAGGCGGAGTGGTTCAACTTCGACGCCCTCAACTTCGTGCCCGACCACCCGGCGCGCCAGATGCAGGACACCTTCTTCGTCCAGGGCCCCACGGCGGAGTCCGGCGGCGGCTCCGCCGCGGGGTCGGGGGACGAGTCGGGTGTGGTGCTCCGTACCCACACCTCGCCGGTCCAGGCGCGCGCCCTGCTCGACCGTGAGCCGCCCGTGTACATCGTCTGCCCGGGGCGGGTCTACCGCACCGACGAGCTGGACGCCACGCACACCCCGGTCTTCCACCAGATCGAGCTGCTCGCCGTCGACGAGGGCCTGACCATGGCCGACCTCAAGGGCACCCTGGACCACATGGTCCAGGCGCTCTTCGGCGCGGACATGAAGACCCGGCTCCGTCCGAACTTCTTCCCCTTCACCGAGCCGTCCGCCGAGATGGACATGGTCTGTTACGTGTGCCGGGGCGCCTCGGTCGGCAACCCCGACCGGCCCTGCCGCACCTGCGGCAGTGAGGGCTGGATCGAGCTGGGCGGCTGCGGCATGGTCAACCCCAAGGTGCTTGTCGCCTGCGGCGTCGACCCCGAGAAGTACAGCGGATTCGCCTTCGGGTTCGGGATCGAACGGATGCTGATGTTCCGCCACAACGTCGAAGACATGCGAGACATGGTCGAGGGTGACGTCCGGTTCACCCGGCCGTTCGGGATGGAGATCTGATGCGCGTCCCGCTTTCCTGGCTGCGGGAGTATGTCGACCTGCCGGCGACCGAGACCGGCCGTGACGTCCAGGCCAGGCTCGTCGCCGCCGGTCTGGAGGTCGAGACCGTCGAGCAGCTCGGCGCCGGCCTCAAGGGCCCCCTCGTCGTCGGCAAGGTGCTCACGATCGAGGAGCTGGAGGGCTTCAAGAAGCCCATCCGCTTCTGCACGGTGGATGTCGGCACGGCCAACGGCACCGGCGAGCCGCAGGAGATCGTCTGCGGCGCGCGGAACTTCTCCGTCGGCGACAAGGTCGTCGTGGTCCTGCCCGGCGCGGTCCTGCCGGGCGACTTCGCGATCGCCGCGCGCAAGACCTACGGCAAGACCTCGCACGGCATGATCTGCTCCGGCGACGAGCTGGGCATGGGCGCCGGTTCCGGTTGGGGCGAGGGCGGCATCATCGTGCTCCCGCCCGAGCACGAGGCCGGCACCGACGCCATCGCGCTCCTGGAGCTGGTGGACGAGGTCCTGGACATCGCCGTCACTCCCGATCGCGGCTACTGCCTCTCGCTGCGCGGAGTCGCCCGCGAGACCGCCATCGCGTACGGACTGACCCTGCGCGACCCCGCGCTGCTCGATGTGCCCGCGCCGAACTCGTACGGCCACGCGGTGAAGATCGCCGACCCGAGGGGCTGCGACCGCTTCACGGCCCGTACGGTCACCGGCCTCGACCCGGAGGCACACAGCCCCATCTGGCTGCGCCGCCGGCTCCAGAAGGCCGGGATGCGGCCGATCTCGCTCGCGGTCGACATCACCAACTACGTGATGCTTGAGCTGGGCCAGCCGCTGCACGCGTACGACCGCTCCCGGCTGGAGGGCGCGATCGGCGTCCGCCGCGCCCAGGCGGGCGAGAAGATCACCACGCTCGACGGTGTCCAGCGGGTGCTGGACGCCCAGGACCTGGTCATCACCGACGATCGCGGTCCCATCGGCCTCGCGGGAGTGATGGGCGGCGCCAACACCGAGATCGCCGACACCACGGCCCATCCCGAGACGGGTGAGGCCCAGGGCACCACCGACGTGGTGATCGAGGCCGCGCACTTCGACCCGATCTCCATCGCCCGTACCGCGCGCCGCCACAAGCTGGCCTCCGAGGCGTCCAAGCGCTTCGAGCGCGGCGTCGACCCGCAGGCCGCGGCCGCCGCCGCGCAGCGGACCGTCGACCTGCTGGTGCTGCTCGCCGGCGGCTCCGCCGGGGCCGGGGTCACCGAGATCGTCGCGCCCTCCGCGCCGGGCACCATCACCATGCCCGCCGACCACCCCGACCGGGTCGCCGGTGTCGAGTACGGCCGGGAGATCGTCGTACGGCGGCTCCAGCAGATCGGCTGCGACGTCTACGGCCAGGACGAGCTGGTCGTCACCGTGCCGTCCTGGCGGCCCGACCTCGGCGCGCCGAACGACCTCGCCGAGGAGGTCATCCGGCTGGAGGGATACGAGAACCTTCCCTCGACGCTGCCCACCCCGCCGTCCGGCCGCGGGCTCACCGAGCGCCAGCGGCTGCACCGCCGCGTCGGTCGCGCCCTGGCGGGCGCCGGATTCGTCGAGGCGCTGAACTACCCGTTCCTCGGCGAAGCGGCGCTCGACGCCCTCGGGCTGCCCGCCGACGACGACCGCCGCCGTACGGTCACGCTCGTCAACCCGCTCTCCGACGAGGAGCCCGCGCTGCGTACCACGCTGCTGCCGGGCCTGCTCACGGCGCTGCGGCGCAACGACGGCCGCGGGTCGCACGATCTGGCGCTCTTCGAGACCGGACTCGTCTTCCTTCACACCGGCCACGAGACCGTGCCGGCCCGGCTGCCCGTCGACCGGCGGCCGACCGACGAGGAGGTGGCCGCGCTCGACGCCGCGCTGCCGCGCCAGCCGCGGCACGCCGCCGTCGTGCTGGCCGGGGCGCGCGAGCTGGCCGGCTGGTGGGGCAAGGGACGCCCGGCCGATTGGGCGGACGCCGTCGAGGCGGCCCGTACCGTCGCCCGGGAGGCCGGTGCCGAACTGACCGTACGGTCCGGGCAGTACGAGCCGTGGCACCCCGGCCGCTGCGCGGCGCTGTTCGCCGCGGTGGACGGCGAGGAGACACTGCTCGGCCACGCGGGAGAGCTGCATCCGCGCGTCGTGAAGGCGCTCGGGCTGCCGGAGCGCACCTGCGCCATGGAGATCGATCTCGATCTGCTGGAGCGCGCGGGCACCGGCGTGAGCAGGGCGCCGCGGATTTCCACCTATCCGGTGGCCACACAGGATGTCGCGCTGGTCGTCACGAGCGAGGTCCCGGCCGCCGAGGTGGAGCGGGCGCTGCGCGAGGGCGCGGGGGAACTCCTTGAGTCCCTGCGGCTGTTCGACGTGTTCGTCGGCGAGCAGATCGGTGAGGGCCACAAGTCCCTCGCCTACGCCCTGCGGTTCCGCGCCACGGACCGCACACTGACGGTCGACGAGGCGACGGCGGCCCGTGACGCGGCCGTCTCGCTCGCCGCCGAACGGACCGGGGCGGTCCTGCGCGGCGCGTGACCACCCTGCCGTGCGCCGTCGTTGTACTGGCTCTCGGCCCTTGAGGGGCGCATCCGGATCATCGGATGCGCCCCTCACTCATTCGGGTGAGAAGTCCGGGCGTGTCACGTCATGGGGCTTCCGTGATCGACACAATCGATCCGGCCGAGACGGTCGACGTACGCCCCACGGCTTAGCGGCCGGGCGGCCGAGGGAGGCCGACGGATGAACCGGACCAAGGCAACAGAGGACGCGCAGGCGGAAGCGCCGGCCTCCTGGGGCCTTGTCGAATGCGCGATCCCGGGCGGTCTGCTCACAGCGGTGATCACCTGGGAGCTGACCCGCCCGGCGGCGGACCGCGACGATCTGCTCTCGCGCGTCGTGAACTGCGTTGTCTTCCTGCTGGTGGTGGCGTATCTGCTGATCCGCGTACGGCGGCGGGCGGCGCGGGAGCTGCGGGAGGTCAAGGCCGTGGCGCGAGCCGCCCAGGAGGTGCTGATCCGGACCCTGCCGCCCCGGCTGGACGGTCTCGCGCTCTCCGCACGCCAGCTCTCCGCCTCGCGCGGCGCCGATGTCGGCGGCGATCTGTACGAGGCGGTGGCCACGGCCTACGGGGTGCGGGTCGTCATCGGGGATGTGCGCGGCCATGGACTGCCCGCCATCGGGGCGGTGGCCGCGGTGCTCGGCAGCTTTCGGGAGGCCGCCCACGACGAGGCCGGACTCGACGGTGTGCTGCGTCGGCTCGACCGGGCCCACCAACGCCATCTGCGGGAACTGGCACGCCAGGAGCCGCCCGCCGCCGCGGGCCAGGAGCCGGACTCCCTGTCGGCGGAGGAGTTCGTCACCGTTCTGCTGCTGGAGATCGGCGCCGACGCGGAGGTACGGGCGCTCAACTGCGGCCATCCCTGGCCCTATCGGCTCGGCCGGAGCGCCGCGCGGCTGGCCTCCGGCGAACCGCTGCCGCCGCTGGGGGCGTTTCCGCTGCCCGCCGATCTGCTGCCGTACCAGTGCGGTCCCCTGCTGCCGGGCGAGGCGCTGTTCCTGCACACCGACGGGGCCGAGGACGCGCGGGACTCGGCGGGGCGGTTCTTCGCCCTGGAGGAAGCGCTCGCGGAGGCCGCGGCGGGCCCGCCGCTGGCACCCGCCGCCGTGGTGCGCCAGGTCCACGCGGCGTTGCTGCGGCACACCGGCGGGCGGATCGCCGACGACATGGCGCTGCTCGTGCTGCGCAACGACCGGCCACCGGTGGGCGATTCCTCACGTGTGCCGGCCCAGCCCGGCGGACCGGGCCTGTGCCGTACGCGGGTTCCCGCGCGGGAACCCACCACTCGCGTGCCCGGCCCGGGATGACCCGGCGAACCACCCGTGCCGAACGACCCGCGCAGAACCACCCGCGCCGAACGATGACGCCTGCCGAACGCCCCTTGCCGGAAGGCCCGCTGGACGGCTCCGACGGCTCCCCTCCGGCCGGGAAGGACCCGACGGCTGCCCTCGGCCGCCCGGTCCGTACACGCGCCGTCCGCTCCGCCGCGGAGTGTCGGGCAGGTCGGCGGGGCGGACGGCGCGGTTGCGAGCCACCGCACTGTACGAGGGGGAGCCGGTGGCCCGGCGCCTCTTTTGCGAGGCGATTCAGTCAACCGGTCCCGAGTTCCCGGCGGCAGGGTGCACGGGGCGCGGATTCGGGCATTACGTTCACACCCCGTGCGTTTCCCGTTCCACTACCCTGGTTCGGCCGAGCCACCGGAGGGGCACTCATGCACCCCAATTCTCTGCTCGATTCCCTGCTCGACGAGGCGGGTATCTCCCATGCCGGTCTCGCCGCCAGGGTCAACCAGGCGGGCCGGGCCAGAGGCCTCGCCCTGCGCTATGAACACACCGCCGTCTCACGGTGGCTGAAGGGACAGCGGCCGCGCGGCCAAGTGCCCGACCTGATCTGCGCGGTGCTGAGCGAGCGGCTGCACCGTTCGCTCACGCTGGACGACATCGGACTCGGGGTGACGGGGGAGGTTTTCGTACCGCACGGCACGCCGCTCTCCGGTTTCGTGGAGCGGGCCACCGCGCTGTGGCGCTCCGACGAACAGCAACGTCCGCACATAGTGGGCGCCCCCACCGTCACCGGCACGCCCGCCGTGATGCCCGTCTGGGAGTGGGAGAACCCTCCCGAGGACGCCGATGTCTCCCGCAGCGGCCGTAACAAGGTCGGCCCGGCCGAGATCAAACTGCTGCGGTCGGCCAGGGCGCACTACGAGTTGATGTACCGGCGGGCGGGCGGGGTCGCCACCCGCGCCCGGATCGTCCGTTTCCTCAACGCCGAGACCGCCCCGCTGCTGCGCGGCGGGTACAGCGACGCGCTGGGCCGCCAACTGCACCGTGCCACCGGCGGGCTGGTCGCGGTGGCCGGTATCTGCGCCTATGACTCGGACGCCCATGGGCTCGCCCAGCGCTACTTCCACCAGGCGCTGCGGCTGGCCAAGGCGAGCGGGGACCGGGGCCTCGGCGCCTATGTGATCGCGCTGCTGGTCAACCAGTCGCTGCACATGGGGGAGTACCGCCAGGCCGTCGCCTTCGCCGAGGCGGCGCTGCGGACGGCCGGGCGTCAGATCACCCCGGCGCTCGCCGCGGACCTGTACGCGATGCAGGCCAAGTCGTATGCGCATCTCGGCGACGGCACCGGGGCGCTCGGCTGTATCCGGCGTGCGGAGACCGAGGCGGAACGCATCCGGCCGGGCCATGAGCCGGACGAGACGGGCTACGTACAGCCGGGCCTGGTGAACGTACAGGTGGCGGAGGCGCTGCTCAGCCTCGGCGATCTGGCCGCCGCGCGGGCGCACGCGGCGGCGGCCGTGGACACCCCGGCGCACGATCGTGGCCGGGTTCACCGGCTCGCGATGCTCAGCCATATCGAGCTACGGCAGGGTGAGGCCGACCGCGCCGCCAGAACAGCGGCCGAAATGGCCGAGCGCGCACGGGGGATGGAGTCCCAGCGCCTGCGAGACCGGTTGCGCGCCGTACGGGAACAGTTGGTGGCCAGCGGATCCACGGACGCCGAGGAGACGGCGGAGCTCATCGAAGGCGCGCTGCGCGTTCCTCTGTGAGCCCCTTTATGAGCCCCCGCACGTTCCCGTTCGCCGAGACTGCTGCTGCGATATTGCCATCAACTTGTCGGAAGGTGGCAGAAACGTGCAGTGGACGAAACTTAGCGAACAGACCGTGTACGAGAACCGCTGGTTCCGGGTCAACCTCGCGGACGTCAAACTCCCTGACGGCCGGCATCTGGACCACTTCCTCATCCGGCTACGCCCCGTCGCCGTGGCGACCGCCGTCAACTCCGCCAACGAGGTGCTGATGCTCTGGCGGCACCGCTTCATCACCGACAGCTGGGGCTGGGAGCTGGCCGCGGGGGTCGTCGAGGACGGCGAGGACATCGAGACCGCGGCCGCCAGGGAGATGGAGGAGGAGACCGGGTGGCGCCCGGGACCGCTCCGGCATCTGCTCACGGTCGAGCCGTCCAACGGTCTGACCGACGCCAGGCACCATCTCTACTGGGCGGAGGACGCCACCTACATCGGCCATCCCGAGGACGACTTCGAATCCTCGCGCCGGGAGTGGATCCCGCTCAAGCTGGTACCCGACATGATCGCCCGGGGCGAGATCCCGGCCGCCAATATGACGGCCGGGCTGCTGATGCTCCATCACTTGAGGCTCGGCTAGGTCCGGACAGGACCTAGGACGTGGGCCCGCTATCGGCCCAGGGACTGCCAGACCGCCACCGCCAGCGCTCCGAGCGAGCAGAGCGCCGCCACGGCGGGCAGCGGCCACCTGGCGTGCTCCAGGGCCGCGACGCGCGCGGCCAGATCGGTCACATCCTTGTCGGTCTGGTCGTTGCGCTGGGCCAGTAACGCGAGCCTGCCGTCGGTCCTGGCGAGACCGACGTCGAGGCTGCGCCGTAACTCGGCGCACTCTTCGCCGGCCACGGAGTGGTCAGAGGGGCTGGTCACGAATCCGCTCCTGTTCGGGAAAGTCGTCCAACGGTTCTCCGCCCGGCCCCGGTGATGCCGGGACCAAGCGGAACCGAGTCAACTCCCCTTGTGCGCGGGGCAGCAGGGTGTGTGAATGGCATATGCGAGCACCCTTCGCACACGGTGTGCGAATTTCGCGACGCTCCGTAACCCTTACGTGTAGGAGTAGAAGCCCGCGCCCGTCTTACGGCCCAGCCTGCCCGCGTCCACCATCCGCTGGAGCAGCGGGGACGCCGCGTACAGCGGCTCCTTGAACTCGGCGTACATCGAATCGGCGACCGACGCCACGGTGTCCAGACCGATCAGATCCGAGAGCTTGAGCGGGCCCATCGGATGCGCGCAGCCCAGCTCCATTCCGTTGTCGATGTCCTCGCGGCTCGCGATGCCCGACTCGAACATCCGGATCGCGGCGAGCAGATACGGAATCAACAGCGCGTTCACCACGAATCCCGAGCGGTCCTGGGCGCGGATCGCGTGCTTGCCCAGCACCCCCTGGACCACGGCCTCGGCGCGCTTGACCGTCTCGTCGGAGGTTGTGAGCGCGGGGATCAGCTCCACCAGCTTCTGCACCGGCGCCGGGTTGAAGAAGTGGATCCCGATGACCTGGTCGGGACGTGAGGTCGCGACGGCCAGCTTGACCAGCGGAATGGAGGAGGTGTTGGAGGCCAGGATCGCGTCCGGACGCGTCACGACCTGATCGAGCACCTGGAAGATCTCGGTCTTGACCTGCTCGTTCTCGACAACGGCCTCGATGACGAGATCGCGGTCGGCGAACTCCCCGAGGTCCGTGGTGAAGCTGAGCCTGCCGAGCGTCTCGTCCCGCTCCGCCTCGGTGATCTTGCCGCGTTCGGCGGCCTTCGAGAGGGAGTTGTGCAGTCGGGTACGGCCGATCTCCAGGGCCTCGCCGGTGGTCTCGGCGACCTTGACCTCCAGGCCGCTGCGCGCGGCGACCTCCGCGATGCCTGCGCCCATCTGGCCACAGCCCACCACTCCGACGCGGGCGATATCGGTCAGGGTGTCGGTCACATCGTGCCTTTCGCTGGTCGTGTCCCGGCAGGTCCCCCGTGTGATTCCGGCGCCCGCCCCGGGACAGGACGTTACTCCGCCAGGGGGTGTGGACGGGGTGTCGGGGCGGGCATGCTCAGCCCGTACGGCGGGCGGGGTTTCGGTGACCCGGCCGCGCGGACCTGACACAGGGGACGGCGCATGCGGCAGATCGGCAGAAGAGGGTTCGTGGTGGCGGCGACAGGGGTGGTGACCTCGCTGGTCGCCGCCGGGGACGTGGCGGCCGTCGCCGCGTCCGTGCCGCGCCGGCACGCGCCGCGCCGGGAAATGCGCGGGATGTGGATCGCGACCGTCGTCAACCGCGACTGGCCCTCCGCCCCGGGGCTCACCGCCGACCGGCAGAAGGCCGAGCTGATCCGGCATCTGGACACGGCGGTCGCCCGCGGGCTGAACGCCGTCGTCTTTCAGGTACGGCCCACCGCGGACGCGCTGTGGCCCTCGCCGTACGAGCCCTGGTCGCAGTACCTCACCGGCACCCAGGGCAAGGACCCCGGCTGGGACCCGCTGGGTACGGCGGTACGGGAGGCACACGCGCGCGGACTTGAGCTGCACGCCTGGTTCAACCCGTACCGCGTCGCCAACCACACCGACCCCTCGCGGCTCATCGCGACACATCCGGCCCGGGTCCACCCCGACTGGGTGCTGCCGTACGGCGGGAAGCTCTACTACAACCCCGGCCTGCCCGAGGTCAGGACGTTCGTCCAGGACGCGATGCTGGACGCGGTCGGGCGCTACGACATCGACGCCGTGCACTGGGACGACTACTTCTATCCGTATCCGGTCGCCGGACAGGTCTTCGAGGACGACGCCGCGTTCGAGCGCTACGGCGCGGGCTTTCCGGACAAGGCGGCCTGGCGGCGGGACAACACCGACCGGTTGGTGCGGGAGACCGCCGAGCGGATCAGGGAGATCAAGAAGCAGGTGCGGTTCGGGATCAGCCCGTTCGGGGTGTGGCGCAACGCGGCCACGGATCCGCTCGGCTCCGACACCCGGGCCGGGGTGCAGACGTACGACGATCTGCACGCCGACACCCGCGGGTGGGTCAAGAAGGGCTGGATCGACTACATCGTCCCGCAGCTGTACTGGAACATCGGCTTCCCCGCCGCCGACTACGCGAAGCTGCTGAGCTGGTGGGACGGCGTCGTACGGGGGACGGGCGTCCAGCTGTACATCGGCGAGGCCCTTTACAAGGTGGGCGATCCGGCCCAGCCCGCCGCCTGGCAGGACCCGGCGGAGCTGTCCCGGCATCTGACCCTCGCCAAGGAGTACGCGGGGGCGCGGGGGCACTGCTTCTTCTCCGCGAAGGAGGTCGGCGCGGATCCGATCGGGGCGATGACGAGGGTGGTGACCGATCACTACGGCAAGCGTGCCCCGGTGAGGTGAGCGACGGCGGGTCGTCTCGTCCTTGTCGCTGTCGCTGTCGCTGTCCCGGTCCCTGTCACTGTCCCGGTTCCTGTATCTGTCCCTGTTGGTGTCGCTGTCGCGGTCAGGTGCCGGTCCGCTGGGTGACCGCGATACAGACGAGCACCGCGACGGCCGCGACCGGCGCGGCGGGTGTGAGGTGCTCGCCGAGCAGCAGCACGGACCAGACCAGGGTGAGGACCGGCTGGGCGAGCTGGAGCTGGCTCGCCCTGGCGATCCCGATCGACGCCATGCCCCGGTACCAGACATAGAGGCCGAAGAACGTCGAGCCCGCGGCGACCCAGGCGAGTCCGATCACACCGTGGGCCGTCAGCCGGGCCGGTTCGAAGGACAGCGCCACCGCCGCGCCCGCCACCGCGAGCGGCAGACAGCCGATCAGCGCCCAGCCCACCACCTGCCAGCCGGGCATCACCCCGGCCAGCCTGCCGCCCTCCGTATAGCCCGCCGCGCACACCAGCAGGGCGCCGAAGAGATAGAGATCCCCGGCGGAGAGGGCCCCGCCGCTCTGCCACACCGCGAACGTGATCACCACGGCCGCACCGGCGAGCGCGGCCAGCCAGAAGGCCCTGGAGGGGCGCCGGCCCGTACGGACGGCGGCGAACGCGGCCGTGGTGAGCGGGAGCAGCCCGACCACCACGGCGGCGTGCGAGGTGGTGGAGGTCTCCAGCGCGAGGGTCGTCAAGAGCGGGAAACCCACCACGACCCCGCCGGCCACGATGGCGAGTCCGCCCCAGTGCCGCCGCTCGGGGACCGGTACGCGCAGGGCCAGCAGAAAGCCGCCCGCGATGAGCGCGGCGAGCGCGCCGCGTACGGCGACGAGGGACCAGGGGCCGAAACTCTCCAGGCCCCACACGGTGGACGGAAAGGTGAGCGAGAAGGCGACGACGCCCAGCGCGGCGAGGAACGTGCCTCCGCGCGTACTCCGCCTGCTCTGCGTGCTCCGCCTGCTCGCGATGCTGCCGTTGACCTGAGTGTCGGCGGGGCCGCTGACCGCTATCGAGTTGGGTGGAGTAGCGCTATTCTGCTCTGTCATGCACGAGCGTAGCAGTGTGGCAGAACTGGCGAACTCCCTGAGACAGGAACTGAACCGCTACTCACCCGGCGGAAAGCTGCCGTCCAGTAGAGCGTTGGTCGACCGTTACCGCGTCTCTCCTGTGACCGTCTCCCGCGCCCTCGCCAGGCTCGCTGCCGAAGGGCTGGTCATCACCCGCCCCGGCTCCGGTGCCTTCCGCGCACCCGCCAAGGCCGCCACCCCACCGCCGGGCGACACCTCCTGGCAGGAGGTGTCTCTCAGTGCCGACGCCGCCACCGAACTCGTACCGCGCTCCGTCGACGCCACCGGAGTGCTGGTCACGCTCGCCGCGCCACCGCCCGGGGTCATCGAGCTCAACGGCGGCTATCTGCACGCCTCGCTCCAGCCGGAACGGGCGATGGCGGCGGCGCTGGCGCGTGCGGGCAGCCGGCCCGGCGCCTGGGGAAGACCGCCCATCGACGGACTGCCCGAGCTGCGCGACTGGTTCGCACGGGGCATCGGGGACACCTGGACGGCCGCCGAAGTCCTGGTCACGGCAGGAGGCCAGAGCGCGCTGACCACCGCGCTGCGCGCACTCGCCCCGCCCGGTGCGCCGGTCCTGGTCGAATCGCCCACCTATCCGGGGATGCTGGCGATCGCCCGCGCCGCCGGGCTGCGCCCCGTACCGGTCCCGGTGGACCCCGACGGCGTACGGCCCGATCTGCTCGCCGCCGCCTTCCGGGCCAGCGGCGCCCGGGTCTTCGTCTGCCAGCCGCTCTTCCAGAACCCCACCGGAGCCGTGCTCTCCCCGGCCCGCAGACCCGAAGTACTGCGGATCGCCCGGGAGGCCGGGGCGTTCGTCGTGGAGGACGACTTCGTACGGCGGTTGGTGCACGAGGACGCGGGCCCGCTGCCGGGACCGCTCGCCGCCGACGACCCCGACGGAGTCGTCGTCCATGTCTGCTCCCTCACCAAGGCGACCTCCCCCAGCCTGCGCGTCGGGGCACTGGCCGCCCGGGGCCCGGTCCTCGAACGGCTGCGCGCCATCCATGTCGTCGACACCTTCTTCGTGCCGCGCCCGCTCCAGGAAGCCACCCTGGAACTGGTCGGCTCCGCTGCCTGGAACCGCCATCTGCGCTCCGTCTCCGCCGCCCTGAAGACCCGCAGGGACACCCTGACCACCGCGCTGCGCACCGAGCTGCCCGAGTCGGCGCTCCCGCACATTCCATCCGGCGGCTACCACCTCTGGCTCCGGCTCCCCGACGGAACCGACGAACAGGCCGTCGTCCCGGCCGCCCTGCGCGCGGGTGTCGCGGTCGCCCCGGGCCGCTCGTATTTCAGCGCCGAACCGCCCGCCGCCCATCTGCGGCTGAGCTTCGCCGCGGTGGCGGGGCCCGCGGAGATCACCGAGGGAGTACGACGGCTCCGTACGGCCTGGGACGAAGCGGTCGGCCGGCCCCGCCCCCGGACGGCCGCGGTGGGCAGGCCCGGCGGATAACCGGAATCGTTTCCTCCTCGCCATCGGCCGGCCCTTGACCGGTCCGGCTTTCGGCTCCACGATCACGGCCATGAGTGTTCG
The DNA here is from genome assembly GCF_040303865.1 of Streptomyces sp. NPDC094034. Lineage (NCBI taxonomy): Bacteria > Bacillati > Actinomycetota > Actinomycetes > Kitasatosporales > Streptomycetaceae > Streptomyces > Streptomyces sp. NPDC094034. The sequence goes on from NZ_JBEOUD010000004.1 coordinate 70,183, forward strand.
GGTCACCTTGGTCGCCGCCGCGCGCGGCTCGGACCTGCTCGATGAGCGCTTCGACGACGAGCGCCCCCTCGACCGGGCCGGCTGGTACGAGACGCAGCGCGTCGCCCATGCCCTCGTCCCGCTGTCCGCCGCCGACCTCCGCTACTGCTCGCCGACGCCGCGCAGCCGCAGCACCGGCGACGCCCTCGGCTACGCGCCGCTCGTGCAACCCGCCCTGCGCGACTGCGACATGGGCCGGTGGCGCGGCTTCACCCTCGCCGAGGTGATGGCCCGCGAACCGGCCGCCGTCGACGCCTGGGTCGCCGACCCGCGCTCCGCCCCGCACGGCGGTGAGACGCTGCTGGCCTTCATCTCCCGGATAGGGGGCTGGCTGGACACCCGGCCCGTCCAGGGCATCGCCGCGATCGTGGCGGTCGCCGAACCGGCTGTCGTGCGGGCGGCGCTGGTGTACGCGCTCAAAGCGCCGCCGCGGACGTACTGGTACGTGGACGTCCAGCCGCTGTCGACCGTCACCCTGACGGGCATCCCGGGCCGTTGGAGTCTGCGGCTGGACGGTGGTGTCTGAACCGTCCGGCCGGACGGGCCTTAAGGTGCGCGGCGGTGCCCCGGGGCCAGGACCGGTGGCGACGCGGCATCGTCGGGCGGCGGCGGGAAGTCGGCGATGGCGAGGTCGAGGTCGTCCCGGCAGTCCGCCCGTCCGCATTCGCAGGCGAAGGCATGGACGCTCGTCCGCGCGTCCCCCGGGGACCACGGGCGCGCGAAGAAGGCCTCGTACTGCGCGACCACGGCCCGGTTGGCGTACCGCAGCAGTCGCGCGCGCTCGTCGGCCGTCCGCGCCACCGGTCCCGCGCTCAGGGCCTCGGCGAAGATCTTCTCGACCGCCTCCACGGTCTCCTCGACCTCACCGGCCCCGTCGATCACCAGCCGCCGGGCGCCGTACTCCGCCACCTCGGCCTCGATCTCGCCGACGAGGGACCGGTAGAGCGTGCGCGGCCCGGCCGAGAGCCCGCGTTCCCGCAGCCGGGCCCGCTGCACCTCGGCCGACGGCTGGAGCCAGACGGACGAGGCCGGACCCCCGGGGACCGTCGCGACGACCGCGGGGGTGATCGGGGTGCCCTCGGCGATGATCAGCGGGGCCGGCGGCAGTGCGCGCAGATCGTCCACGATCATGCGCCCGCGCTCATGGTGCAGGGACATCGCGATCAGCTCCGCCTCCGGCACGGACCAGCGCTCCGCGCGTGGCAGCGCCTCGAACCTGATCGCCGCCGGGTGCCCGGCGGCGATCGCCCGGTCGCGGTGCTCCCAGGTGTGGGCGTCGGCGTTGTACCAGCGCAGTCCGTGGCGCCGGGCGATCAGCCGCGCCACGGTCGTCTTGCCCGCCGCCGGCGGCCCGCCGATCCAGAGCACGTGCGGCAGGGGCGGGTGAGCCGTCCCGGGCAGGCTCATTCCGCCGTACCGACCGCTGTATCGAGAGCCGTGTCGACCGCCGTACCCAGCGTCTCCAGGATCTGCTGCCCGTACTTCGCCAGCTTGTTCTCGCCGACCCCGGTGATCGTGCCCAGCTCCGCCAGCGTCGACGGCGCCAGCGTCGCGATCTCGCGCAGCGTGGCGTCATGGAAGATGACATACGCCGGTACGCCCTGCTCCTTCGCCGACGCCGCCCGCCAGGCGCGCAGCGTCTCGAACACCGGCACGGCCTCCGCCGGCAGATCGACCGGTGCGGAACGCCGCTTGGACGACTTCTCCGCGCGGGCCGGCCTGGCCGCCTTCTCCGGCTCCCGCCGCAGGACGACCGGGCGCCGCCCGCCCAGGACCTCACCGCTCTCGTCGGTGAGGACCAGCGTCCCGTAGTCGCCCTCGACGGCGATCAGCCCCTGTGCCAGCAGCTGCCGCGCCACGCTCCGCCACTCGGCCTCGCGCAGCTCCGTACCGATACCGAAGACGCTCAGCGCGTCATGGTCGAACTGGATGACCTTGGCCGTCTTCCGGCCCAGCAGGATGTCGGTGATCTGCCCCGCGCCGAACTTCTGGTTGCGCTCGCGCTTCAGCCTGACCACGGTCGACAGCAGCTTCTGCGCGGGGACCGTACCGTCCCAGGACTCCGCGGGTGTCAGACACGTGTCGCAGTTGCCGCACGCGGTGCTGGACTGCCCGAAGTACGCGAGCAGTTGGACGCGGCGGCATTCGACGGTCTCGCACAGTGCGAGCATGGCGTCGACATGGGCGCTCAGCCGCCGCCGGTGCGCGTCGTCGCCCTCGGAGGTGTCGATCATCTTGCGCTGCTGTACGACGTCCTGGAGCCCGTACGCCAGCCAGGCCGTGGACGGCAGCCCGTCGCGTCCGGCGCGGCCGGTCTCCTGGTAGTAGCCCTCGACGGACTTCGGCAGATCGAGATGGGCCACGAACCGTACGTCCGGCTTGTCGATGCCCATGCCGAACGCGATCGTCGCGACCATCACCATCCCGTCCTCCCGCAGGAAGCGTGCCTGGTTCTCGGCGCGCGTACGGGTGTCGAGCCCCGCGTGGTACGGGAGCGCATCGACGCCGTTCTTCACCAGGAACTCGGCGGTCTTCTCCACCGACGCCCGGGAGAGGCAGTAGACGATGCCCGCGTCGCCGGGGTGTTCCGCGCGCAGCAGCTGGAGCAGCTGCTTCTTCGGGTCGTTCTTCGGCGCGATGCGGTACTGGATATTGGGCCGGTCGAAGCTGGCCACGAAGTGCCGCGCGTCCTGGAGACCGAGCCGGGAGGCGATCTCCGCGTGCGTGGCTTCGGTGGCGGTCGCGGTCAGCGCGATACGCGGTATATCGGGCCAGCGCTCGTGCAGCGAGGAGAGGGCGAGATAGTCGGGGCGGAAGTCGTGCCCCCACTGGGCGACGCAGTGCGCCTCGTCGATGGCGAACAGTGAGATCGTGCCGCGCTCCAGCAGCCGTAGGGTCGACTCGACGCGCAGCCGTTCCGGCGCCAGATAGAGCAGATCCAGCTCCCCGGCGAGGAACTCGGCCTCGACGAGGCGTCGTTCGTCGAGATCCTGGGTGGAGTTGAGGAATCCGGCCCGTACGCCGAGTGCCCGCAGAGCGTCGACCTGGTCCTGCATGAGCGCGATGAGGGGGGATACGACGACCCCGACGCCCTTACGCACCAGGGAAGGGATCTGGTAGCAGAGCGATTTGCCGCCGCCGGTGGGCATGAGGACGAGCGCGTCGCCACCGGCGACCACATGCTCGATGATCTCCCGCTGGCTCCCTCGGAAGGAGTCGTATCCGAAGACCCGGCGCAGCACCTCAAGCGCCTCGCTCGTCTCGGGGTGCGTCTCAGGACCTGCGTCAGGACCTGCTTCAGGGCGCGTTTCGGAAGGGGGGCCGGATTCCGGGGAGCTCATCCGCCGATTCTACGAGGGTCCACCGACATCGATCCGGCCGATCGCGATCTTCGCCGGGGGCCTCGCTGTAGGACATGTGCTGACCTGCATCGCCTCTAGCGTCGAAGACCCGGCACGGAGGAAGCCTCCGGGCATGAAGCGATACAGGAGCGAACGATGAGCCATGTCACCCGCAACCAGCCGGTCGGCACCCCCACCTGGATCGACCTCGATGTGCCCGACGCCGGGCGCGCGAAGGAGTTCTACGGCGCCCTGTTCGGCTGGGAGTTCGAGCCGGGAGAGAACGTCTATACGCTGTGCCGGCTGCGCGGCCGTGCGGTCGCCGGTTTCCGGCACGTCCCCGCGCCCCATTCCCCCGCCGCGACGCTCCCCGGCCTGTGGTGCGTGTACTTCGCGACCGACGACTCCGAAGCCACCGCGAAGCGGATCGCCGACGCGGGCGGCACCCTGACGCGGGGTCCGGTGGAGATCGGGGACCAGGGCCTGCTGTCGCTCGCCACCGACTCGTCCGGTGCCCGGTTCGGCCTCTGGGAGGGGCGCGCGCTCGTCGGCTGCGAGACCGTGAACGAGCCGGGCAGCCTGCTCCGCAACGACCTGACCAGCCCGGACCCGGGACCGGCGCGGGAGTTCTACCCGGCGGTCTTCGACTTCACCCTGGACGGTAACGACGATCTCCCCGGCGTCGACTTCACCTTCCTGCGCCGGCCCGACGGTCATGAGATCGGCGGCATCATGGGTGCCCCGGAGGTGCCGTCCGCCGCGTGGCAGACCCTGTTCGAGGTCACGGACACGGACGCCGCGGTGGAGCGGGCCGTGGCGGCGGGCGGTACGGCGGAGACCCCCTCGGACACGATCTACGCGCGGATGGCGAAGATCACCGACCCCTTCGGCAACGCCTTCGAGGTGGGCGCCCGGCTCGTGAACACGCCGTAGCTCCCGCCGCTGCCCTGCCCGGACGCGTCCCGCCCGGCCCGCGACGCGAGCCGGGCGGGGCCGGGGTGGCGGGGCACGCCTCAGGCGTGCTGCGGCATCTCGTCCTTGAGCGCGGAGCGGATCTGCTCACGCAGCTCCGGGCTGCTCTTGTGGCCGTGCATGGACACAGCGTGCTCGCTGGCGGCGCGGACCACTTCTTCCTCCTCGCCGGAGATGGCGAGGGTGCAATTCGTCTCGCTCGGGAAATCCCGGCAGTCGGCTACCTTGCGCATGATGAACCTCCTCGCCCCATTTTCCCCCTTTTTTGCTCTTTTGAGGACTGGTGGGGCATTTCGAGCAGGGTGCGGGGTGCGGGGTGCGGCGATTCACTCCGGGGTTCCGGCGGCTCGGGCGGCCCGTTCCAGAAGCAGATCCCGCTCGCGTCCGTTACGGGTCAGGGACGCGGCCCGCTCGAACTCCGCGCGCGCCTCCTGCCCCCGGCCCAGGCGCTCCAGCAGATCTCCCCGGACGCTCGGCAGCAGGTGATAGTCCTTGAGGGCCGGTCCTTCCGCCAGCGCGTCCACCAGCGTCAAGCCGGCCGCGGGGCCCTCCGCCATCGACACCGCGACCGCTCGGTTCAGCTCCACCACCGGGGACGGGGTCAGCGCCATCAGCCGGCCGTACAGCGTCGCGATCGCCGTCCAGTCCGTGTCCTCGTAGCGCACCGCCCGCGCGTGACACGCGGCGATCGCGGCCTGGACGGAGTACGGGCCGTTGCCCGCGCGCCGCAGGGACTCGACGCCACGGAGGATGAGCATGCGGTTCCACTTGTGCCGGTTCTGGTCGGCGAGCAGCACCGGTTCGCCGTCGGGACCCGTACGGGCGGCGGTGCGCGAGGCCTGGAGCTCCAGCAGCGCGGCCAGGCCATGGGCCTCGGGCTCCTCGGGCATCAGAGCGGCCAGGACGCGGGCCAGCCGCAGCGCGTCCTCGCACAGAGCCGGGCGCAGCAGATCGTCCCCGGCCGTCGCCGCGTAGCCCTCGTTGAAGATGAGGTAGATGACCTCAAGGACCGACGAAAGGCGGCCCGCCCGGTCGGCGGCGCCCGGGACCTCGAAGGGGACCCCGGCCTTGGCGAGCGCCCGTTTCGCGCGGACGATGCGCTGGGCGACCGTCGGCTCCGGGGCCAGGAACGCGCGGGCGATCTCGTCCGTCGTCAGCCCGCCCAGCAGCCGCAGTGTGAGCGCGACCCTGGCCTCCGTCGACAGCACGGGATGGCACGCGGTGAAGATCAGCCGCAGCAGATCGTCGTCGATGTCGTCCGCGCCGGCGGGCTCGGGTGGCGGCGCCACGTCCTCCAGCGCCCGGCCGACCTCCGCCAGCTTGCGCGCGTATGTCTCCTTGCGGCGTACGAGATCGATGGCGCGGTGCTTGGCGGTGGCCATGAGCCAGGCGCCCGGCTTGTCCGGGACACCCGACTCCGGCCACCGCTCCAGCGCGGCGACCAGAGCGTCCTGCGCGATTTCCTCGGCGATGCCCACGTCCCGCACGATGCGGGTGACGCCGGCGATGATCCGCGCGGACTCGATCCTGAAGACCGCCTCGACCGTTTCGGTCGCGCTTGCTGATGTCACGACCACCCATCAGAGCAGCCGTGCCGAGGCGGGGCAAGCGCGGCCCGATCAGCCCTCGGCGATCTCTCGGACCTCGACGCTGACGGTCCAGTTCTCCGGGTGGACCTCAAGGAACCGCTTCGCCCATTCCAGGGCCTCCGCCTTGTCCGCGCAGCGGGTGAGCGAGTAGCCGCCGATGACTTCCTTGCTCTCGGTGAAGGGCCCGTCGGTGTAGCTGAGCTTGCCGTCGGACCAGGTGATCCGGGTGCCCTCGGAGGTCGGGGTGAGTCCGGCGGTCTCCAGCATGACCCCGGCCTTGGTGATCTCCTCGAACAGCGCCCCCATACGCGCCTCGAACTCCGGGTCGGGGCCTTCGGCGGGGACATTCCGCTCGTCGATGCGGACCATCGTCAGAAAGCGCGGCATGGTGACTCCTCGGTAGGGAGGGCGGGGGCTTTCCCCGCCTCTCACACCCTTGCGTCGAACGGGATACGGCCGGATCGACAGCTCCTCCGGAAATCTTCCAAGATTTTTCCGGGGCCTGCCGGTGGGGCTCCGTCGCCGCGCTCTACGGGTGGCCAAGAGCCGCGCGCCGCATCCGGGCCCCCTCTCGCGCCACCCCCGTCACGCGCTCACCCCACCCCCGTCATCCCGTCACATCAACCCGACGATGCGCGGTGGTGCGAACAGATGACGGGCACGGTGCTCCAGGACCATTTCGTCGCGGATCCGCCGACCCGACGTGTCCGACACACACCGCTCACAGGCCGGGTCGACCGCGGGCACCTCCGAGGTGTGTGCGGCGGCGATGTGCTGGGCGAGCCGGATCTGTGTCGTCACCACCGAGTCGAAGGGGTCGTAATCCACCCCCGGCTCACCCGCCGCGCGCGCCGCTTCCACCACCTCGGGCGCGCGCTTCATCGCTCTGTACAGCCTGTTGCACTCGTGGCAGCTCCACATCCAGGAAGGAGGCAGCGGCCACTCCTCCTCAGGGCGGGGCGCGTCCTTGGCGTCCATGCCGGTCACCGTAGCGACAGCCGCACGGCGGACGCAGCGGTTCGGTGGAACCTCACCCGTGCGACTGACCGCTCACCGTCAGCGACCAGGCGGGACGTCCCCGCCGGTCGCGGACTCAGCCCGCCAGCTCCCCCAGGAGCGCCCAGGTGCGGTGTCGGGCGACGTCCCCGGCGATCTCCGTCCCCGAGAACACCACCTCCGTCGCCCCGGCGTCCCGGTAGCGCCGCACCTCGGCGGCGACCTTCTTCTCGTCGCCGATCACGGCCACATCGGCGGCCCGTTCGCCGCCGGAGAGTTCGATGACCCGCGCGTAGGACGGGATCTGCTCGTAGAACGCGAGCTGTTCGACGGCCTTCTCGCGTACGGCGTCGACGTCGTCGGTGACCACGCCGGGCACGAGGGCCACGATCCGGGGCGCGGGCCGGCCGGCCGCCTGCGCGGCCGCGGTGACGGCGGGGACGATGTGCTCGGCCAGGGCGCGGGGCCCGGCGAGATAGGGCAGGATCCCGTCCGCCAGCTCCCCGCTGGCACGCAGCGCCTGGGGCCCCATCGCGGCGACGAGCAGCGGCACACCGCCCTCGGCGCCCGGCACTCGCGCGGGGATCGGCGTGCGTGCGGTGATCAGCTCACCGCTGAAGTCGGCGGCGCCGGTCTCGGTCAACTGCCGCAGAGCGGTGAGGAATTCACGCAGGCGCGCGACGGGCCGCGCGAACGGGACACCGAAACCTCCCTCGGTCAGCAGCTTGGTGCCGAGCGCGAGCCCGAGGTGGTACCGGCCGTGCGTGGCCGCCTGCGCGGTCAGGGCCTGGCCGGAGACGACCAGCGGGTGGCGTCCGAAGACGGGGATCGCGGACGTACCCACCTGGAGGCCCGGAACCTCACGCCCGACGATCGCCGCGAGCTGAGGCGAGTCGGCGCCGAAGGTCTGCCCGAACCACGCGGACCGCAGCCCGGCCGCGGCGGCCTCCCGCGCCAGCCGCACGGTGGCGTCGATCTGATTGTCGGGCCCGGTCGCGTTGAGTGCTACTCCCACAGTCATGTGAGTGCCAACCAGCCCGGGCCGCCGTCGCATCCCGATGAGTGTGACGGCTTCTTGTCAGCTGTGTGAACGGTGGGCCGGTCCCGCACTCGCCGCGTCGGCTCTCCGACGTCGACGACTCGGTTGCCCACCTGGTTCGGCGCCGCCGCCTGAGCGGGAAGACGAGACTGGAAGGATGTGACCTGTGCCCGGCCGGCCGTCGCCTGTCGGTCCTCCGGTGATGTCGGTGATGTCGGCGGTGGGGCAGCCCCGTGCGAGCCCGCGTCATTGCATAAAGCTGCGATGAAACGTATAGTCATGCCATCGTTGAGGAGGGTTTTTCGATGGCTGTACGTACGGTGCGTGCCGCGGTGGCGGGAGCCAGTGGGTACGCGGGCGGGGAACTGCTCAGGCTGCTTCTCGGCCACCCCGGGATCGAGATCGGAGCCCTCACCGGCGACTCCAACGCGGGCCGGCGGCTCGGTGGGCTTCAGCCGCATGTGCTGCCGCTGGCCGACCGGGTGCTGGAGGCGACCACGCCCGAGGTCCTCGCCGGGCACGAGGTCGTCTTCCTCGCGCTGCCGCACGGTCAGTCCGCGGCCGTCGCCGAGCGGCTCGGTGACGAGGTGCTGGTGGTCGACATGGGCGCCGACTTCCGGCTGAAGGACGCCGCGGACTGGGAACGGTTCTACGGCTCCGCCCACGCCGGGACCTGGCCGTACGGCCTCCCCGAACTGCCGGGTGCCCGTGCCGCGCTGGAGGGGTCCAAGCGCGTCGCGGTGCCCGGCTGCTATCCCACCGCCGTCTCGCTCGCGCTCTTCCCGGCCTACGCGGCGGGGCTTGCCGAGCCCGAGGCCGTGATCACCGCCGCGTCCGGCACCTCGGGCGCGGGCAAGGCGGCCAAGCCGCATCTGCTCGGCTCCGAGGTCATGGGCTCCATGAGCCCGTACGGCGTCGGCGGCGGACACCGGCACACCCCCGAGATGATCCAGAACCTGAGCGAGGCCGCGGGGGAGCGGGTCACGGTCTCCTTCACACCCACCCTCGCCCCCATGCCCCGCGGCATCCTCGCCACCTGCTCCGCCAAGGCGAGGCCCGGCAGCACGGCGCGGGACGTCAGGGCCGCGTACGAGAAGGCTTTCGCGGACGAGCCCTTCGTCCATCTGCTCCCCGAGGGACAGTGGCCCGCCACGGCGTCCGTCTACGGTTCCAACGCCGTACAGATCCAGGTCGCCCACGACGAGTCCGCGGGCCGCATCATCGCGATCAGCGCCATCGACAACCTGACCAAGGGCACCGCCGGTGGCGCGGTGCAGAGCATGAACATCGCCCTCGGACTCCCCGAGGACACCGGACTTTCCACGATCGGAGTGGCACCTTGAGCGTCACCGCAGCGAAGGGATTCACGGCAGCGGGCATCGCCGCCGGAATCAAGGAGAACGGCGGCCCGGACCTGGCCCTCGTGGTCAACAACGGTCCGCGCCGCGCCGCCGCGGGCGTCTTCACCTCCAACCGTGTCAAGGCCGCCCCCGTCCTCTGGTCCGAGCAGGTCCTCAAGGGCGGCGCGGTCACCGCGGTCGTCCTCAACTCCGGTGGCGCCAACGCCTGTACGGGGCCGAAGGGCTTCCAGGACACCCACGCCACCGCCGAGAAGGCCGCCGAGGTCCTGAGCGGGTACAGCGCGGACGGCGAGGGCTCGGACGGCACGGGCGCGGACGGCACGGGCGTGGAAACCGAGGGCTCGGACGGTCACAGCGCGGGAGAGATCGCCGTCGCCTCCACCGGGCTGATCGGCTTGCGCCTCCCCATGGACAAGCTGCTCCCCGGCATCGAGAAGGCCGCCACCGAGCTCTCCGCGCACGGCGGCGAGAAGGCCGCCATCGCCATCAAGACCACCGACACCGTGCACAAGACCGCGGTGGTCCAGGGCGACGGCTGGACGGTCGGCGGCATGGCCAAGGGCGCCGGCATGCTCGCCCCTGGCCTCGCCACCATGCTGGTCGTCCTCACCACCGACGCCGACATCGAGGCACCGGCCCTCGACACGGCGCTGCGCGCCGCCACCCGTACCACCTTCGACCGCGTGGACTCCGACGGCTGCATGTCCACCAATGACACCGTGCTGCTGCTGGCCTCCGGCGCGTCCGGGGTGACGCCCGGCCACGAGGAGTTCGCCGAGGCGGTGCGTGCGGTCTGCGACGATCTGGCGCGTCAGCTGATCGGCGACGCCGAGGGCGCTTCCAAGGACATCCGTATCGAGGTGATCAACGCCGCGAGCGAGGACGACGCCGTCGAGGTGGGCCGCTCCATCGCCCGTAACAACCTCCTCAAGTGCGCCATCCACGGCGAGGACCCCAACTGGGGCCGGGTGCTCTCGGCCATCGGCACCACCGGCGCGGTCTTCGAGCCCGACCGGCTCAATGTCGCCATCAATGACGTCTGGGTGTGCAGGAACGGCTCCGTCGGAGAGGACCGCGATCTCGTCGACATGCGGTACCGCGAGGTACGGATCACCGCCGATCTGGCCGCGGGCACGGACTCCGCCGTCATCTGGGCCAACGACCTCACCGCCGAGTACGTCCATGAGAACAGCGCGTACAGCTCATGACCGCCCGTAAGCACACCGCGCTGCCCAAGGCGCAGATCCTCATCGAGGCGCTGCCCTGGCTCACCCGGCACAACGGCAAGACGATCGTCATCAAATTCGGCGGCAACGCCATGATCGACGAGGAGCTGAAGGCCGCCTTCGCGCAGGACGTCGTCTTCCTGCGGCAGGCGGGCATCAAGCCGGTCGTCGTGCACGGCGGCGGCCCGCAGATCAACGCCCAGCTCGACCGGCACGGTCTGGTCAGCGAGTTCAAGGCCGGGCTGCGCGTCACCACGCCCGAGGCGATGGATGTCGTACGGATGGTGCTGGCCGGGCAGGTCCAGCGCGAGCTGGTCGGACTGCTCAACCAGCACGGTCCGCTCGCCGTCGGAATGACCGGCGAGGACGCCCACACCATCTCGGCGACCAGGCTCACGCCGCGGATCGACGGAGAGCTGGTCGACATCGGCCGGGTCGGCGAGATCACCGCGATCGACACGGGCGCCATCGAAGCGCTGCTGGCGGACGGCCGGATCCCGGTCATCTCCTCCATCGCGCGCAGCGTCGACGACGGCCATGTCTACAACGTCAACGCCGACACCGCCGCCGCCGCCCTCGCCGCCGCGCTGGGCGCCGAGACGCTGGTGGTCCTCACCGATGTCGAGGGGCTGTACGAGGACTGGCCGAACAGCGACGACGTGATCAGCCGGCTCACCGCCACCGAGCTGGAGAAGCTGCTGCCCGAGCTGTCCAGCGGCATGGTGCCGAAGATGGAGGGCTGCCTGTTCGCCGTACGCAACGGCGTCACCACCGCGCGCGTACTGGACGGCCGGGTCCCGCACTCGATCCTGCTGGAGATCTTCACCGACATGGGCATCGGCACGATGGTCGTGCCCGACGGACAGGAAGGACCCACGAAGTGACCGGCAACGAGGAGCTCACACAGCGCTGGCGGGGCGTCATGGCGGACAACTACGGTACGCCGAAGCTGTCCCTCGTCCACGGAGAGGGCGCCAGGGTCAGGGACGCGGACGGCGTCGAGTACACCGACTTCGTCGGCGGCATCGCGGTCAACGCACTCGGTCACGCGCACCCCGCCGTCGTCGAGGCCGTCTCCCGCCAGATCGCGTCTCTCGGCCATGTCTCCAACCTCTTCATCGCCGAGCCGCCGGTCGCGCTCGCCGAGCGGCTGGTGCAGCTCTTCGGCCGCCCCGGCCGGGTCTTCTTCTGCAACTCCGGCGCCGAGGCGAACGAAGCGGCCTTCAAGATCGGCCGACTGACGGGCCGTCGGCACATGGTCGCCACCGACGGCGGCTTCCACGGCCGCACGATGGGCGCGCTGGCCCTCACCGGCCAGCCCGCGAAGCAGGAGCCCTTCCGCCCGCTGCCCGGTGATGTCACCCATGTCCCGTACGGGGACGCCGAGGCGCTGCGCGCCGCGGTCACCGAGGAGACGGCCCTCGTGATCATCGAGCCGATCCAGGGCGAGAACGGCGTGGTCGTCCCGCCCAGGGGCTATCTGGAGGCGGCCAGGGAGATCACCCGCGCCACCGGCACCCTGCTGGTGCTCGACGAGGTCCAGACCGGTGTCGGCAGGACGGGGCACTGGTTCGAGTACCAGGCGCACCAAGGCGTCGAGCCCGATGTCGTCACCCTCGCCAAGGGGCTCGGCGGCGGTCTGCCGCTCGGCGCGGCGGTCGCCTTCGGGGCGGCGGCCGAGCTGCTGAGGCCCGGCCAGCACGGTACGACGTTCGGCGGCAACCCGGTCGCCTGCGCCGCCGGACTCGCCGTACTCGACACGCTCGCCGCGGGCGGACTCCTGGACCAGGTGAAGCGGCTCGGCGAGAAACTGCGGAACGGTGTCGAGGCCCTTGGTCATCCGCTGGTCTCCCACGTCCGCGGCTCGGGCCTGCTCCTGGGTATCGTGCTCACCGAGCCACGCGCGCCCCAGGCGCAACAGGCGGCTCAGGGTGCCGGGTTCCTCGTGAACGCGCCCGCTCCGGATGTCGTACGGCTGACGCCTCCGCTGATCATCGGCGACACCGAGGTGGACGCGTTCCTGGAGGCGCTGCCCGGCATTCTCGACGCGGCCGAAGAGGACGGACCATCCTGAGAAACGAGACGACGATGACCGACGCCCAGGACACCGAGCACGGCGGGCAGTCCGTGCCGCAGACCAGAACCGCCCGCCACCGCAGGATCGTTGACATCCTGAACCGGCAGCCGGTGCGCTCGCAGAGCCAGCTGGCCAAGCTGCTCGCGGACGACGGGCTGAGCGTCACCCAGGCGACGCTCTCCCGGGACCTGGACGAACTGGGCGCGGTCAAGATCCGTAACACCGGCGGCGAGTTGATCTACGCGGTTCCGAGCGAGGGCGGCTTCCGGACCCCGCACGCCCCGCTCGGGGAGTCGGCGAAGGAGGAGCGGATGCGCCGGCTCGCCGGTGAACTGCTCATCTCCGCCGAGGCGTCGGCCAATCTCGTCGTCCTGCGCACGCCGCCGGGCGCGGCGCAGTTCCTCGCCTCGGCCATCGACCAGGCGGAGTTGAGCGACATCCTGGGCACGATCGCGGGGGACGACACCCTGATGCTGATCAGTCGCGACCCGGCGGGCGGCCAGGCGCTCGCGGACCATCTGCTGAAGCTGGCCCAGAACGACCGCTGAGAGCGGGGTGGGGCGGGGGCGGCCCGTGGACGCCGTACAGCGGCCGCACCCCGCGCCACGGCCGGGGGCCGGTCAGGAGGCGCTTTCGGCCGCCCTCACGGAGGTGATCGCCGTCGGCCCCGAGGCCGTGCCGATCGCGATATGCGGACGGCGGTCCGGATCGGCCCACGCCAGTACGTCGCTCATCGCCTCGGCCGGTACGGAGACACAGCCGGCCGTCGGTCCCGCGCCATTGACGTGCAGAAAGATCCCGGCGCCCCGGCCGCGTACCGGCTGGTCGTAGTTGAAGCCGATGACCAGGGCGAGTTCGTACTGGGACGGATAGTCGGCCAGACGCTCGGACTCCGACGCCCGGCAGTCCGACGGCAGACCCTCCACCCAGCGGTTGTACGCCACCGACCGGGTGTCCTGGCACCACCAGGAGCGCTCCGTCACCGGGCGGTAGCCGACCCGCGTCCCGGCCGGCGCGGACGCGAGGCCGAACGCGTACGGCAGGTCGAACATCCCGGTCGGGGTGGTCGAGGTGCCCTGCGTACGCGACCGGCCCTCGACCAGTCCGCCTGCTCCGAAGCGGGCCTTGGCGGAACCGGCCGCCACCCAGCGCGCGCCACGCCGGTCCCACCAGGTCACCCTGCCGGTGGTGGCTCCGGGCTCCGGGGCCTCCGCGGTGATCAGCTGGCTGCCGCCGCCGGTGTCCGCCATCCGCTCGGGCAGCGGCACATCGACCGACCGCGCGCCGGGAGAGGCGGCCGTGAGCGTGGTGACGGTGAGCAGGACGGAGCCGAGTACGAGAGCGATGCGCATGCCCGGACCGTATGCCGCCGGGAGAGCGGCGGCCTCCCCGCTGCTCCGAACGGCGGTGCGCCCGCACGGAGCGGCAGTGCGGCGGGGCGCGCCGGCGGCGCGCCCCGCTGTGTGTTCCGTCAGTCCGCGCGCGCCGGGAGCGGCAGCGGCAGCGCCGGCAGCCCGTCCAGGCTCACCCCGACATGGTCCTTCTTCGCGCAGTACGCGGCGAACTCCTCGTCCGACTTCCGGCCGAAGTGCTCGGCGTGCTGGGTGCGCTCCTCCCGGTAGTCCATGAAGGGGACGGCGAAACCGCAGGCGTCACTGACGCGCTCTGCGTGGATCACGATGATCGCGCGGGCGCCGGGCCCGTCCGCGTCCGCGAAGAGGCCGATGTACTCGCCCCAGCGCGGATCGTCCCGGAAGACCGGTTCGCCCTGTCCGTGCACCCGCAGCACCTTGGGCGGTCCGTTGAACGCGCACCACATCAGCGTGATGCGGCCGTTCTCGCGCAGATGCGCGATGGTCTCGGCGCCACTGCCGCCGAAGTCCAGATAGGCGAGGGTCAGCTCGTCGATCACGACGAGGGTCCCGGCCCGCCCCTTGGGCGAGAGATTGACATGACCGTCGTCCGCCAGTGGCGCGGTGGCGGTGAAGAAGACGGGCTGTTCCTCGATGAAGGTTCTGATCCGGCCGTCGATCCGTTCGTATCGCTTGCCCATGTTCTGGATTATCGACGCCGAGAGCCTGGACGGAAGGCTGTTCTCAACGGGTGGGACGGCCCGTCGAGCCGCACGATGGAGCGATGACGAAGGCACGGAGGACGAAGGACGGCAGCGGGGGACACGAGGTGCGCGTGCGCCGGGTGTACGAGGCGCCGGAGCCCGGTGACGGGACCCGGGTCCTGGTGGACCGGCTCTGGCCGCGTGGCCTGGCCAAGGGCGAGGCCGCGCTGGACGAGTGGCTGAAGGACGCCGCGCCCTCGGCGGAGCTGCGCAGGTGGTACGGGCACGATCCGGCGCGGTTCGAGGAATTCGCCGGTCTGTATGCCGCCGAACTCGCCGGACCCGGTCCTGAGCAGGCGCTCGGCCGGCTGCGCGAACTGGCAGCCGAGGACACGCTCACCCTGCTCACGGCCACCAAGGACATCCGGTACAGCCATGCCACGCTGCTCGCCGCGGCGGTCCGCGGGGAAGCGCGTTGACAAAACAATACGGTGCATCGCATAGTTATACCTGTCAGTGAATGCACCGTAAGGAGAAACCCGTGACCGAGCGCGTCGTACTCGCCTACTCGGGCGGCCTGGACACCTCCGTCGCCATCGGCTGGATCGCCGAGGAGACGGGCGCCGAGGTCATCGCCGTCGCCGTGGACGTCGGCCAGGGTGGCGAGGACCTGGACGTCATCCGCAAGCGCGCGCTCGCCTGCGGTGCCGTCGAAGCCGAGGTCGCGGACGCGAAGGACGAGTTCGCCGAGGAGTACTGCCTCCCGGCGATCAAGGCCAACGCCCTCTACATGGACCGCTATCCGCTGGTCTCCGCGCTCTCCCGGCCGACGATCGTCAAGCACCTCGTCGCCGCCGCGAAGAAGCACGGCGCGGACACCGTCGCCCACGGCTGCACCGGCAAGGGCAACGACCAGGTGCGTTTCGAGGCCGGTATCACCGCCCTCGGCCCGGATCTGAAGTGCATCGCCCCGGTCCGCGACTACGCGATGACCCGGGACAAGGCGATCGCCTTCTGCGAGCAGAAGAACCTCCCCATCGCGACCACCAAGAAGTCCCCGTACTCCATCGACCAGAACGTCTTCGGACGGGCCGTCGAGACGGGCTTCCTGGAGGACATCTGGAACGGTCCGATCGAGGACGTGTACGAGTACACCTCGAACCCGGCGACGCCCCGCGAGGCCGACGAGGTCATCATCTCCTTCAAGGAGGGCGTGCCTGTCGCCATCGATGGCAAGCCCGTCACCGTCCTCCAGGCGATCCAGCAGCTCAACGAGCGGGCCGGCGCCCAGGGCATCGGCCGGATCGACATGGTCGAGGACCGGCTCGTGGGCATCAAGTCCCGGGAGATCTACGAGGCCCCCGGCGCCATCGCGCTGATCACCGCCCACCAGGAGCTGGAGAACGTCACCGTCGAGCGCGAGCTGGCCCGCTACAAGCGGCAGGTCGAGCAGCGCTGGGGCGAGATCGTCTACGACGGCCTGTGGTTCTCCCCGCTCAAGCGCGCCCTGGACGGCTTCATCAACGAGGCCAACCAGCATGTCACCGGCGACATCCGGATGACCCTGCACGGCGGCCGGGCCGTCGTCACCGGCCGGAAGTCGGACGAATCGCTGTACGACTTCAATCTCGCCACGTACGACTCGGGCGACACGTTCGACCAGTCCAAGGCGCAGGGCTTCATCGAGATCTTCGGTCTTTCGTCGAAGATCGCCGCACGGCGTGACCTCGCCTGATCCGAACCGTTTGACAGTCCGCCTCCCCGTTCCTCCGCGGCGGGGAGGCGGTCGTACTTTCCGATCCCTTCTGAGGAGCAGCAGTGAGCAGCAGCAACGGTGATGTCCGGCTCTGGGGCGGCCGGTTCGCCGACGGTCCGGCGGAGGCGCTGGCGGCCCTGTCCGCGTCCGTCCACTTCGACTGGCGGCTCGCGCCGTACGACATCGCCGGCTCCCGCGCCCACGCCCGCGTGCTGCACAAGGCCGGGCTGCTCACCGCCGATGAGCTGACCCGGATGCTGGCCGGTCTCGACCAGCTGGAGGCCGATGTCGCCGACGGCTCGTTCACCGGCACGGTCGCCGACGAGGACGTCCACACCGCGCTGGAGCGCGGCCTGCTGGAGCGGCTCGGCGCCGACCTCGGGGGCAAGCTGCGCGCCGGACGGTCCCGCAACGACCAGATCGCCACGCTCTTCCGGATGTACCTCCGTGACCACGCCCGGATCATCGGCGCACTGATCGCGGACCTCCAGGACGCGCTGGTCGGGCTCGCCGAGGCGCACCCCGATGTCGCGATGCCCGGCCGTACGCACCTCCAGCACGCCCAGCCCGTCCTCTTCGCCCACCATGTGCTGGCGCACGCGCAGTCGCTGTCCCGGGACGCGGAGCGGCTGCGGCAGTGGGACAAGCGCACGGCGGTCTCCCCCTACGGCTCCGGTGCGCTGGCCGGGTCCTCGCTCGGGCTCGACCCGGAGGCGGTCGCCGCCGACCTCGGCTTCGAGCGCGGCTCGGTCGGGAACTCGATCGACGGCACGGCCTCCCGCGACTTCGTCGCCGAGTTCGCGTTCGTCACCGCGATGATCGGCGTCAATCTGTCGCGGATCGCGGAGGAGATCATTCTCTGGAACACGAAGGAGTTCTCCTTCGTCACCCTCCACGACGCCTTCTCCACCGGCTCCTCGATCATGCCGCAGAAGAAGAACCCGGACATCGCCGAGCTGGCGCGTGGCAAGTCCGGCCGGCTGATCGGCAATCTGACCGGACTGCTGGCCACGCTGAAGGCGCTGCCGCTCGCGTACAACCGCGATCTCCAGGAGGACAAGGAGCCGGTCTTCGACTCCTGCGACCAGCTGGAGGTCCTGCTGCCCGCCTTCACGGGCATGATGGCCACGCTCACCGTCAACCGGGAGCGGATGGCCGAGCTGGCACCGGCCGGCTTCTCGCTCGCCACGGACATCGCCGAGTGGCTGGTCAGGCAGGGCGTGCCGTTCCGGGTGGCACACGAGGTCGCGGGGGAGTGCGTCAAGGAGTGCGAGACGCTCGGTATCGAGCTGGCCGACCTGACGGACGAGCAGTTCGCCAAGATCTCCGAGCACCTCACCCCTGACGTGCGGACGGTGCTCGATGTGCCGGGCTCGCTGGCCTCCCGTGACGGCCGGGGCGGTACGGCCCCGTCGGCCGTCGCCGTCCAGCTCTCCGAGGTCAAGGCCGATCTGGTGATACAGCACGCCTGGGCCGACGCCAAGAAGTGACCACCGGGCGAGAAGTGACCACCGCCGAGAGGTAACCACCGCCAAGAAGTTACCGGCCCCCCGGAGCCCCTGGGCAGGGCTCTTACAGCGCCGCCGCCCACCGCGCGAGCGTGTCGAAGTCCGGACGGATCAGCCCGATCCCGGGATCGATACGCATCAACAGGGCGGCGGCGAGGTGGCGTTGGTCGGCCCACTCGCGGTCGTACGAGGTGATCTCGTCGTCGACCCAGGCGAAGGGCCGTCCGGCCGCGTACTCCAGTACGTACGGCGTCTTCCAGAACGTCCCGCGAGGGGCCGCCCGCTGCGCGCCGGACCACTCGATGTACGGCAGCTCCGGCAGCCCGAGGACCGGACCGATCCACTCATTGGCGTCGTCCTCCCAGGTGGTGGCCCAGACCAGCTCGTACCGGTCGGCGAGCGCCAGCAGTTCCACCCCGTGCTCCGGGTTGAGCAGCACGGCCAGCGGCTGATCGGGCGGCCAGCCGGAGGGCCGCATCCAGTGTCTGACGTAGCCCTCCGGCGCCCCCTCGGTCGCGAGCGCGAGATACGGGTTCAGCGGACCGTCGACATCGATCAGCAGCAGTGGCTTCGTACGCGAATCCGTGCGCGCGCTCATACGCGAGTCCATATGCGACTTCATACGCGGGTTCGTTCCTTCTGGGTAGTGGTTCAACGTTGTATTGAGTGAGACATCTGTGTCTCAATTGGGTTATGGTCGTCTCATGACGGTCGATCGTGAACAGGTGCTGCGCACCGCCGCCGCCCTTCTCACCCGCAGGGCAACCGCCACCATGGACGAGGTCGCCCGGTCCGCCGGGATGGGGCGAGCGACGCTGCACCGGCATTTCGCCGGGCGGGACGCGCTGATCAAGGCGCTGGAGGAGCTGGGTCTCAGAGAGATGGGGACGGCCCTCGACGAGGCCCGGCTGGACGAGGGCCCGGCGGACGAGGCGCTGCGGCGGCTCATCGCGTGCGTCGAGCCCTCCGCCGGGCTGCTCGCCTTCCTCCTCACCGAGAACCAGCTCTTCGAAGGCGATGTCTACGACGGCTGGAGCCGCACCGATGCCAGGGTCTCCGCGCTCTTCCGGCGCGGACAGGAGGAGGGCGTGTTTCGGATCGACCTCAGCCACGCCTGGCTGACGGACGCCCTCTACGGACTGATCAGCGCCGGCGCCTGGACCGTCCAGGACGGTCGCGCCGCGCCCAAGGATTTCCAGCACATGATCGCCGAGCTGCTGCTCGGCGGAGCACGACGGAGCGTGACGCCATGACCAGCAGCCATCTCACGATGACGGAAAGCGATCGGACGCCCCGTCCCGGGCGCTGGATCGCACTCGCCGTGCTCGTCCTGGCCGTGCTGCTGGTGGCCGTCGACGCCACCGTACTGGGCCTCGCCACACCGTTCCTCAGCGAGGACCTCAAGCCGACCGGCGCCCAGCTCCTCTGGATCGGCGACATCTACTCCTTCGTCATCGCCGGTCTGCTGGTCTCCATGGGCAGCCTCGGCGACCGGATCGGCCGCAAGAGGCTGCTGCTGACGGGTGCGGTCGCCTTCGGTGGACTCTCCGTCCTCAACGCCTACGCGACCACCCCGGAAATGATGATCGTGGCCAGGGCGCTGCTGGGTGTCGCCGGCGCGACGCTGATGCCCGCCACCCTCGCCCTGATCCGCAATCTCTTCCACGACCCCAAGGAGCGCAGCCTCGCCATCGGTATCTGGGGCGCGATGGCCTCCGCGGGCGCGGCGGTCGGTCCGGTCGTCGGCGGCTTCCTGCTGGAGCACTTCTGGTGGGGCTCGGTCTTCCTGATCAATCTGCCCGTGATGGCCGTCCTGGTGATCGTCGGCATCAGGACACTGCCCGAGTCGAAGAACCCCGCGCCCGGCCCCTGGGACCTGATCAGCGTGCTGCTCTCGCTGGTCGGCATCGTGGGCGTGGTCTACGCGATCAAGGAAGGGGCCACGCACGGCCCCGGCGTGAACGTCGTCGTCGTGGGCCTGCTGGGCGTGGGCGCGCTCTACTGGTTCGTACGGCGCCAGCTCACCCTGCCCGCTCCGCTGCTCGACATACGGCTCTTCCACCACCGGGGCTTCTCCGGCGCGGTACTGGCCGACCTGCTGACCATCCTCGGCCTCTCCGGGCTGGTCTTCTTCCTGTCGCAGTACCTGCAGTTGGTGCAGGGCCGCCGGCCGCTGGAAGCGGGGCTGGCCGAACTGCCCGCCGCCGTGGGCGCGGTGGCGGCGGGGCTCCTCGCGGGGACCGTCGCACGCCGTTACTCCGTACGGTCGGTGGTGACCGGCGGGCTCGCGGCGATCGGTCTGTCCCTCGCGGCGCTGGTCACGATCGACCAGTCCACCGGCTATCCGCTGCTCGGCGCCGTGCTGCTGATCGTCGGCGTCGGCGCGGGCTTCTCCTTCACCGTCACCGCGGATGTGATTCTCTCCAGCGTCCCCAAGGAACACGCCGGTTCCGCCTCCGCGGTGTCGGAGACGGCCTACGAACTGGGCGCGGCGCTCGGGATCGCGCTGCTCGGCTCGATCGTCACCGGCGTCTACCGGGGCTTCCCCACCCCGTCCGGTGTCCCGGCCGACGCGGCCTCGGCCGCGCACGAATCCCTGGGCGGCGCGGTGGAGGCCGCCGCCGGGATCCCCGGGCACTCCGGGGCCGCTCTGGTGGCGGCGGCGCAGGAGGCGTTCGTGGACGGCCTGCGCGTCGCCGCCGGGGTGGGCGCCGTGGTGCTGCTGGCCACCTCGCTGGCGGCCTGGTTCCTGCTGCGCGGCCAGAAGCTGGAGGAGGGTGTGGAGCACTGAGGGCGCTTCGGGCACGGACGGCGCATGGCGCTGACGGCGCAAGATGCTGACGGCGCGTCGGGCGTGGCGGGAGGTCGGGCGTGGCGGGCGAGCTCCCCACCACGCCACCCCCGACGGGTTACGCCGCCTTCGCCTTCGTGGCGTACATGTCCACGTACTCCTGCCCGGACAGCTCCATGACCTCGGTCATCACCGAGTCCGTCACGGCCCGCAGCACATAGCGGTCGCGGTCCATGCCCTCGTACCGCGAGAACTCCATGGGCTTGCCGAAGCGCACGGTCACCTTGCCGGTCCGGGGCATGCCCGAGCCGTTCGGCTGGAGCTTGTCCGTACCGATCATCGCGAACGGCACCACCGGGGCGCCCGTCATCAGCGTCAGCCGCGCGATGCCCGTACGGCCCCGGTACAGCCGGCCGTCGGGGGAGCGGGTGCCCTCCGGATAGATACCGAAGATATTGCCCTCCTCAAGGACCCGACGGCCCGTCATCAGCGCCGCGACCCCGCCCCGGCCGCCGTCGCGGTCCACCGGGATCATGCCCACGCCGGTGAAGAACCAGGCCATCAGCCTGCCCTTGAGGCCCTTGCCGGTGACGTACTCGTCCTTGCCGATGAAGAAGACCTGACGGTCACAGACCAGCGGCAGGATCATCGAGTCGATGAAGGTGAGATGGTTGCCGGCGAGGATCACCGGCCCGCTCCCCGGAATGTTCTCGGCGCCTTCCACACGGGTGCGGAACATCAGGCGCATGATCGGTCCGAGCGCTGCCTTGATGAGCGCGAAGCGGGACAACGGGTCCTCCGGTCTCGTGCGAGGTTGTGCGACGGCCTCTAAATCTCTGCAGGTGAGGACGGTACTCGCAACTCCACACGAGCGCACATCGAGTTCATCGACCGGATACGCGGTGTTGACGTGAGTTTCTGTCACGTTCGCCCAGGGTCTCCCGTACGGCAGACGTGGCGGCCTACGCTCGGCCCTCGCTTGGCAGTCGTTGACAGGTGCGGGACATCACATCGAGGAGTGTTCATGACACAGGGTGCGCGGAATACGCCCGGACGGCGGACCGTACTGGGAGCGGCGGTGCTCGGCTCGGCGGCCGTGGCACTGCCCGCCTCGGCGCAGGCGGCCGAGCGCGCTGTCGAGACCGGGCGGGGCGGCCACGGACCGGCGAAGCCGGCGCTGCCCGTACCCACGATCATCGGCCACCGCGGAGGCAGCGGCTACCGTCCCGAGCACACTCTCGGCTCGTACCAGCTCGCCCTCGACCTCGGCGCGCATGTGATCGAGCAGGACCTGGTGCCCACCAAGGACGGCCATCTGGTGTGCCGTCACGAGAACGACATCACGGGCACCACCGATGTCGCGGACCACCCGGAGTTCGCGGGCCGCAAGACCACCAAGAGCGTCGACGGCGTCAGCCTCACCGGCTGGTTCACCGAGGACTTCACGCTCGCCGAGCTGAAGACGCTGCGCGCCAAGGAGCGCATCCCGGGCGTCCGGCAGCAGAACACCCTCTACGACGGCCGCTGGGAGATCCCCACCTTCGAAGAGGTCCTGCGCTGGGCGGACGACCAGGGCCGCCGTCTCGGCCGCAAGATCTGGCTGTACACCGAGACCAAGCACCCCACCTACTTCCGCGGTCTGGGCCTCGGCCTGGAGGAGCCCCTCGCGAAGCTGCTGCGCCGCTACGGACGCGACCGCAAGGACTCCGCGATCTTCCTCCAGTCCTTCGAGCCGAGCAGCATCCAGCGACTGGCCAAGCTGGTCTCCTCGCCGGGAGTCGTCCTGCTCTCCGGCGCGGGCACCCGCCCGTGGGACTTCGAGGTGGCGGGCGACCCGCGCAAGGTCGACGACCTCGTCAAGCCCGAGGGCCTGAAGTGGATCGCGTCCTACGCGCAGGGCCTCGGCCCGACGCTCGACCTGATCATCCCGAAGGACGCCACGGGCAAGCTGGGCAAGCCCACCACGCTGGTACGGGACGCGCACGCGCAGGGGCTGGTCCTCCACCCGTACACGATGCGCAACGAGAACTCCTTCCTCCCCGCCGACTTCCGCAGGGGCACGGACCCGAACGCGTACGGCGACGCCTTCGGCGCCTTCCAGGCGTACTTCGCGACCGGCATCGACGGCATCTTCACCGACAACCCGGACACCGGGCTGCTGGCGCGGGCGGACTTCGTCAGCCGCTGACCGCGCGTGCCCCGGTCGGGTGACCGCCCGGCCGGGGAGCAACCGCCCGTCGTCGCGCGGACGTCACGGCGGGCATGACATCAGTCCGGCCCACCCGGCCCCTCCCCGCCTCCCGACCACCCCAGCCCGCGGCGCACCGCCCGCCCATGGCCGTCCGGCCCTCGGAGTCCGGGCGGTCGTCGGCTCTCGTCCACGCGCTGCTTCCACTGGTGCGCGCGGAGGCGGCGGCGGAGGCGCCGGGGGCCGGGGCCGAGCCGGGAGACCTCGAACAGGCCGCCTGGGTACGGCTGCTGGAACGACCCGCCGCCGAGCCCTGGCCAGGTGACGCCGCGCGCCGGGTCCGGGATGTCGTACGGGCCGAGGCCCGCCGCGCACGGCGCACCGCCGCCCGCGAACTCCCGTACGGCTACGAACCGGCCGCCGGGCCCGAGTCCGACCCCGAGCGCGCCGCGCTGCGCACCGACCGGAGGCGGACGCTCCGTGCGGCGGTCGGCCGCACCCCCGGCCGCTGTCCGCGGGTCCTGACCGCGATGCTGTCGCCGGACGATCCCACCTACCGCGAGATCGCGGGGGAGTTGGGTATGTCACAGGGCAGTTTGGGACCGTTACGTTCCAGATGCCTGGGATGCCTGCGCAGAATGCTGGCGGCCGAGGTTCCGGCTCCTGAACTCGGGGGAAAGGAGCGATAGACCACCGGCGGACCAAGTGAGCGGGAGGCATGCACACATGGGCATGAGCGTGACCATCTCAGCGGCGAGCGCGCAGGACGCGGAACAGATCCTGAAGCTTCAGTACCTGTGCTACCAGAACGAGGCCGAGCTGTACGGCGACTACACCATCGAGCCACTGACCCAGACGCTCGACGACCTGAGGGCCGAACTCGCCCAGGGCCATGGCCTGGTGGCCAGGCTCGGCGACGAAGTGGTGGCGTCGGTGCGCGGCAGCGTCGACGCGACGGGCACCGCCCGGATAGCCAAGCTCATCGTCCATCCCCGGATGCGGCGCCATGGCCTGGGTGGACGGCTGCTCGACGCCATCGAGACACACTTCGCGGGACAGCCGGCCGCCCAGCGCTTCCAGCTCTTCACCGGCCATCGCAGCGAGGGCGATCTCCGGCTCTACCGCAGCCGCGGCTATGCCCCGGTGGCGACGGAGCAGGCGGGCCCCCGACTGAGACTCATCACCCTGGAGAAGGAAGCCTCGAAGGAGGCCGCGGCCGTCGGAGCGTACGTCGCCAGCGCCTGACGTGGGGGCGGAATCCCCGGCGGCGCGACCCCAGGGGCACGGCCTCAGGGGTACGAAGGGGGTTCCGCTTCTCGGACACCCGGCACGGGCGGCCGTGCGGGGTACGGCGTGCGGTGGCGCCTACCGCCGCGACGTGCGCAGCCAGAGAATGCCGGTGACCGGCAGCAGCACCGGAATGAAGAGATAGCCCATCCCGTAGTCCGACCAGACCGTGGCGTCCGGGAAGGCCGACGGATCGGCCAGCGTCCATGTCCCGATGGTCAGTACGCCCACCAGCTCCGCGGCGCAGCAGAACAGAGCGGCCTTCCGGGCCGCCTCCCCGCCGCGCACCAGCGTGTAGGTGATGAACGCGTAGACCACGGCGGCGACTGCGGAGAGCGCGTAGGCCAGTGGCGCGCGGTCGAACTCCGTGGCGATCTGGTAGACCGACCGGGAGACCGCGCCGACCGACATCACGCCGTACAGCCAGACCAGCAGCAGACCGGGACCCCGGACCAGCCGGACCGGTGCCCCGTCGGCGCCTTCGGTGGTCATGTCGTCAGCCTTCCCAGATGTCATGGAGCCGTACTTCCAGCACGGCCAGGACGACCGCTCCGGCGGCGACCGTGACCGAACCCCAGCGGGTCCGCTCGCTCAGCGACAGGAATCCGGCGGCGGGCACCGCGAACAGCGCGCCCAGCAGATACGAGACGAAGATCACCGAGCCCTCGTCGGCCTGCTCGCCGCGTGCCAGTCGCACGATCCCCACCACCAGCTGCGCCAGTGCGAGCACCGACACCACGGCCATGCCGATGAAGTGCCAGTCCTTGGTGGGCTGGTCGCGGTAGGCGGCGAAGCCGCACCAGGCGGCGAGGGCGAGCGCGGCCACGGAAACCGCGACCGTCAGGGCGACAAGCATGGCCCCGAGCGTATTACGGGGCGAAAGGCCCGCCGCGCGCACCCCCGCGAGGCGGGCGCCGCCGAGCGCCGGGACCGTGGCCTTGACCACAGCGCCCGACCGCCCGAGCGGGCCCCTGCTGGTGCCGCCCCTCCGCTCTACGTGGTATCCGCGCAGGTCACGGCAGATATGGCGGATGCCCGTACGGTCTCGGGGAGGTCCCCACCCGCCGTCCGCTATACGGACGACTCGTCGGCGTCCTTACTCACGTCTGTTTTACTTACGGCATGACCACAACGAGCTACCGCGTCCCCGCGACCGAGGCGAACCACGCGCCCGGTGCTCGTTGTCTGTGTCGAATGTGCGCCAACTGAGGGCCCCTGCCTGAGCCTCGCGCCCCGAAGCGAGACCCGACAGCCGAGCCGCGCCCGTCCCCCGTGAAGGCCATGAGAGAGCCATGGCCCGAAGGCCGGCCGGCGCATCGTGCCTGCCCCGCGTGTACCGCCCCCCGGTCACCCACCACATCAGCGTGCCAGGTCGCAAATGACGAATGCCCCGTGCCCGGCGGACCCCTCGCCGCGCACTCGACAGTGACGGAAACCCTGTGATCACTACAACGGGCCTGACGAAGATCTACCGGTCCGCCCAGTCGCGCGGCCGCGAGGTCACCGCGCTCGACGGCGTCGACCTGCATGTCCGCGAGGGCGAGGTCTTCGGGGTCGTGGGACAGAGCGGCGCCGGCAAGTCCTCGCTCATCCGCTGTGTCAACCTGCTGGAACGCCCCACCTCCGGCACGATCATCGTCGACGGCCAGGACCTCACCGCGCTCGCGGGCCGAGGCCGGCGGGCGGGCAAGGAACTGCGCCGGGCGCGCGGTTCGATCGGCATGGTCTTCCAGCACTTCAATCTGCTGTCCTCCCGCACGGTCAGGGACAATGTCGAACTGCCGCTGGAGATCCTTGGAGTGGCGGGCCGGGAGCGTACGCGCCGCGCCCTGGAACTGCTGGAGCTGGTCGGTCTCGCCGACAAGGCCAAGGCGTATCCGGCCCAGCTCTCCGGCGGCCAGAAGCAGCGCGTAGGCATCGCCCGCGCGCTGACCGGCAACCCCAAGGTCCTGCTCTCCGACGAGGCGACGAGCGCCCTGGACCCGGAGACCACCCGCTCGATCCTCCAGCTGCTGCGCGACCTCAACCAGCGGCTCGGGCTGACGGTGCTGCTCATCACGCACGAGATGGACGTCGTGAAGACGATCTGTGACTCGGCGGCGCTGATGCGCGAGGGCCGGATCGTCGAGTCGGGCACGGTCGGCGAACTGCTCGCCACCCCCGGATCCCCGCTGGCGCAGCAGCTGTTCCCGGTGGGCGGTACGGCCTCCGGCCCCGGCCGTACGGTCCTCGACGTCACCTTCCACGGCGCCGCCGCGACCCAGCCGGTGATCTCACAGCTCGCCCGGACGTACAACATCGACATATCGATCCTGGGCGCCGCGATGGACACCGTCGGCGGCCGGCAGATCGGCCGGATGCGGATCGAACTGCCCGGCGCCTACGAGGACAACGTCGTACCGATCGGCTTCCTGCGCGAGCAGGGGCTCCAGGCCGAGGTCGTGGACGACACGGACGCCGACACCGACTCCGACGCGGTGACCGCCGTCCCCGCACTTGTGAAGGAAGATGCCAAGTGACCTGGTCGCAGATGCAGCCACTGCTGTCCCAGGGGACCATCGACACCCTCTACATGGTGCTGTGGTCCGCGCTCGTCACCCTCGTCGGCGGACTGCCCCTCGGCGTCCTGCTGGTCCTCACCGACAAGGGCGGACTGCTCCAGAACACCGTGGTCAACAAGGTCGTCGGGGTGATCGTGAACATCGGCCGCTCGCTGCCGTTCATGATCCTGCTGATCGCGCTGATCCCGTTCACCACGCTGATCGTCGGCACCTTCATCGGCCCCACCGCGATGATCGTGCCGCTGGCGGTCGGCGCCATCCCGTTCTTCGCGCGGCTCGTCGAGACGGCGATCCGCGAGGTCGACCACGGGCTGGTCGAGGCCGTCCAGGCGATGGGCGGCTCGATCCCCACCATCGTCCGCAAGGTGCTGCTGCCACAGGCCCTGCCGTCGCTGGTGTCCGCCGTCACCACCACGGTCATCGTGCTCGTCGGCTACTCGGCCATGGCCGGGGCGGTCGGCGGAGAAGGGCTCGGATCCAAGGCCGTCACCTATGGATTCCAGCGCTTCGAGAACGGCTTCATGATCGCCACGGTCGTGGTCCTGATCGCGATCGTCACCGTGGTCCAGCTGCTCGGCGACGGGGTCGTACGGCTGCTGGCCCGCCGCGGCCGTACCGCCACCTGACCGGATCCCACCCTCCGGCCCGTACTCCTTGTCCGGGCCGCGTCACCCGCATCACCAGAAAGAGGCACTTTTCGTGCGTACCACCATCAAGTTCAGCGCGGCAGCCGCCGCCACCGCCGCCCTCACCCTCGGCCTCAGCGCCTGCGGCACCGCCTCCGACCCGGGCTCCTCGTCCGCCGCCGGAGCCTCCGCCGACACCTCCAAGCCGCTCGTCGTCGCCGCGTCCCCGACACCGCACGCCGACATCCTGAACTTCGTCCAGAAGAACCTGGCGGACAAGGAAGGCCTCAAGCTGGAGGTCAAGGAGTTCACGGACTACGTCCTGCCGAACACCGCCACCCAGAGCGGCGAGGTCGACGCCAACTTCTTCCAGCACAAGCCGTATCTGGACGACTTCAACAAGAAGAAGGGCACCGACATCGTGCCCGTCGTCAATGTCGAACTGGAGCCCCTCGGCCTCTACTCCAAGAAGATCAAGGACCTCAAGGAGCTCACCGCGGGCCAGAGCGTGGCCATCCCCAACGACACCACCAACGAGGGCCGCGCGCTCAAGCTGCTCGCGGACAATGGCGTGATCACGCTCAACGACGGCGCGGGCAGCGACGCCGACCTCGCCGACATCAAGGACGCCAAGGGCCTGGAGTTCAAGGAACTGGAGGCCGCCACGCTGCCCCGTGCCCTGAACGATGTCGACGCCGCCGTCATCAACGGCAACTACGCCATCGAGGCCGACCTCAAGCCCGCCAAGGACGCCCTGGCCCTGGAGAAGGCCGACGGCAATCCGTACGCCAACTTCCTCGCCGTCAAGCGCGGCTCCGAGAAGGACCCCCGGGTGGAGAAGCTCGCGAAGCTCCTGAACTCGCCCGAGGTGAGGAAATACATCGAGGACACCTACGAAGGCTCGGTCGTGCCCGCTTTCGGTGCGGCCAAGTAGTCACCGCAGTAACGTTCTTGTCGGCGAGAGCCCCGTACACGCCTGTCGTGTACGGGGCTTCCGCAGCCGTACGGACCCGGCCATGCGCATCCGCCACCCGATGCTGCATGCTGTGCATTTACCGCGGACTGAGGCATGGAGCTGCGCATGACTACCACCTTTCCGGACGTTTCCATCAGCACGGAGCGGTTGGTGCTGCGCCCCTTCGAGCAGGCGGACATCCCGGCGCACATCGAGATGATGAATGACGAGCTGGTCACGGCCTGGACCTCCGTCCCCCATCCGTATACGAGGAGAGACGCCGAGGAGTGGATCGGCAGAATCGCCCCCGCCGAACGCCTGGAAGGGCGCGGGATCGCGTTCGCCGTCACCGAGTTCCTCACCCAGCGACTCGTCGGCATCGTGCGGCTGCGCAGAACCAATTGGCACGCACTCTCCACCGAGGCCGCGTATGTGACCGCACCCTGGGCGCGCGGTGAGGGATACGCCACCGAATCGGCGCTCGCGGTCGCCCAGTGG
This sequence comes from Streptomyces sp. NPDC094034, assembly GCF_040303865.1. Lineage (NCBI taxonomy): Bacteria > Bacillati > Actinomycetota > Actinomycetes > Kitasatosporales > Streptomycetaceae > Streptomyces > Streptomyces sp. NPDC094034. Next base: position 99,049 of record NZ_JBEOUD010000004.1, read on the forward strand.
CTCTTCCGCGACCAGAAGTTCGAACGCATCGAGGTGCGCACCCCCGCCGACAACACCGCTTCCCAGCAGGTCGCGCAGAAGATCGGCTGCATCAGCGAGGGCGTCCTGCGCAACGCCTGGATAGCGCGCACCCAGACCGAGGACGGCGGCTGGACCGACATCCGCACCGACCTGATCGTCTGGAGCCTGCTGCCCGAGGACCTCGAAGGCGTCGCAGAACAGATGGCGGACGCGACGGGCTACGCGTCCTTCACCGACTGGAACTGACGCTCACCCCCCACCGCCCGGTCGCCTCCCGACCCGGCCAGGTACTCTCACCGTGCGCTCACGACCGTACGGGCACAGCTCCGTGCGACGACCGCGATCCACCACCGGCAGCGACCCCACCCTGCCCGCATCTGTCCCGCTCACGACGACTTACGGAGACTGACGACGATGGCCGACCGCGTCACGGTGATCGGCTGGGACGGCTCGCCCCTCACCGCCGCGGCCAAGTCCGCGCTCTCCGCGGCCACTCTGGTGGCCGGAGCCGCCCACCATCTGGCGCTCCCCGAGGTGCCGCCCGGCGCCGAGCGCATCCGCCTCGGCTCGATAGACCTCGCCGCCCGCCGGATCGCCGGACACCGTGGCAGCGCCGTGGTCCTCGCCGACGGCGACCCCGGCTTCTTCGGCGTCGTACGCACCCTGCGCGCCCCGGAACACGGCCTGGAGGTCGAGGTCGTCCCCGCGGTCTCCGCCGTGGCCGGCGCCTTCGCGCGGGCCGGAATGGCCTGGGACGACGCCCAGGTCGTCGTCGCCCACCGCCGCACGCTCCGCCGCGCCGTCAATGTCTGCCGGGCGCACACCAAGGTCGCCGTCCTCACCTCCCCGGGCGCCGGACCCGCCGAACTCGCGCTGCTCCTCGACGGGATCCACCGCACCTTCGTCATCTGCGAGGAACTGGGCACCGAGCGGGAACAGGTCACCGTCCTCACCTCGGACAAGGCCGCGGACCATGTCTGGCGCGACCCGAACGTGGTGATCGTCATCGGCGGAGTCGGCACCACCGCCTCCCCGGGCAGCGGCTGGATCGCCGGCCGCGACCCCGGATACCCGCCGGCCGAACGCGGCTGGGCGCTGCCCACCGAGGAGTACGGCGTCGAGCTGGACGAGGGCGAGTCAACCTGGCTGCGCGCCGCCCAGCTGGCCCGGCTCGGTGCCCGCACCGGCGACCTCGTCTGGGACATCGGCTGCGGCAGCGGAGCCCTCGCCGCGGAGGCGGCCCGCTTCGGCGCGGCCGTCATCGCGGTGGACGCCGAGCCGGGAGCCTGCGCCAGCACGGCCGCCGCCGCCCGGCGCGCCTGCGTACAGCTCCAGGTCGTCGAGGGGCGGGCGCCCCACGTACTTGAGCGGCTGCCCGAGCCCGATGTCGTAAGGATCGGCGGCGGCGGTCTCGATGTGGTCACCGCCTGCGCCGACCGCCGCCCCGAGCGCATCGTCACCCACGCGGCCACCCGGGACGAGGCGGAAGCCGTCGGAACGGCCCTGGCGGCAGGCGGATATGAGGTGGAGTGCGCACTGCTCCAGTCCGTCGGACTCGACACCGGCGACTGGTCCGAGCGCGAACGCTCCGTCGTCTTCCTGGTCTCCGGACAGCGTCCGGAAAGCGGCCCCTGACCCTGCTGCCGCGCCGCGCGAGGTAGGCTGGCCGATCGTTGTACAGCAGCCGGGCGTTCGTCACTTCGTTCGTCAATGTCCGGAAAAGGGGCCCGTTTTGGGCCCTGATGTGGTACGGCGAGAACCGGGGGACGCGCGACGTGGCGCAGTCCACAGCGGGCCGTGGCGGATACCACCGCCAGGGCCCTGAAAGACCGCGGGAGCTCAGACACCAGGGCCGACGCGGGCCTTTCGTGCCGCCCGGCGCCCACGCTCGTTGTTCATGACGGGCTCCGGAAGCGCCGCGGATCGGGCGCCCCGGCGGAAGGGCTGAAGGAGCAGAACCAATGGGCGAGGGGTACGCACATGACTGACACCGGCCAGGTCCCGGTCGAGGGACTGCCGGAGAACGCAGGCATGGTGGAGCAGCCGGGCATCCCCGCTCCCGGCGCGTACACCTACCTCGCCCCCTCCGCACCCGTCACCGAGGAAGAAGACCTCCTGCTCATGCCGAGCGCCCAGGGCGGCTGGAACGACCCCCAGGTGGTGCCCGCCGAGGCACCCGTCGCCTATGCCGCACCGGAGGGGTACGCCGCGCCCGACGGCTACGCCGCCGCGCCGGAGACCTACGCCCCGGCCGCGCCCGAGGGATACGCCCTTCCCGAGCAGGCCCTGATCCAGCAGCAGATGCCGCCCATAGAACAGCCGGCGCCGATCCAGGAGCCGGTGGCACAGGTCCCGGCCGAGACGCCGGACGGGTACCAGCCACAGCCGGAATTCACCGCCGAGCCGGAGCGCGCTCAGGTCGTGGAGGCCGCGTTCGAGCAACCGGCCACCCCCGTGGAGCCGGCGGTCCCGGCCGTCTCCGAAGAGCCGACCGACGTGCCGGCGCCGGTCCAGACCTCGCACCAGCCGGGCGCGCACGAGGCCGGTGGCCGGGACACCGGCTCGGTCGATCTCACCGGCGTACGCATCCCGGCGGCCACGCCTGCCGCCGCCCCGGCGCCCGCGCCCGTCCCTGTCCAGACGCCGGTGCGCCGCCCACTGCACATGGGTCCGCCGGTGCCCGACCCGACGGGCGGCGTGGTGCGTTCGCTCGCCGACCGAGGACCCGCGGGCGCGCCGACACAGGCCGTGCGGGTACGCGCCCAGGCCCAGGGACCGGCCACCACGGGCCCGGAGTATCTGGATGTCCCGCGTGAGGAGCCCGCCGTCCTGGCGGGACCGCAGCTGAGCGAGATTCCGCCGCAGGCGGGGGCCCCATGGGCGGCCGAGCCCGTGGCCGTGGCCGTGGCGCCGGTGGAAACGGTCGTCCCGGAGCCGCAGGCCCAGCCCGAGCCTGTCCCGGTACCCGTCCCGGCGGAGCCGGAGGCCGCCGCCGTCGAGCCGGAACCGCTTCCCGAGCCGATCGCCCCAGAACCGCCCGCTCCGGAACCGCCCGCCGCGGAGCAACCGCCCGAGCCCACACCGGAGCCGCGGCCCGAGCCCGTGGCCGAGAGCCCGGCCGCCGCCGTGGCCGAAGCGCCGGAAGCGTCGGCTCCCGCCGCCGAGCAGATCGAGCGGCCGACGAAGGAGCCGGCGCCCGTACCGGCCCCGGAGTCCGAAGTCGCCCCGGAGCCCGAGCCGGTTCAGGAGTCCGCGCCTGAAGCCGCGTCGGCGCCCGAGCCGGTACCGGTCCAGGAGTCCGCGCCCGAAGCGGCGCCGGAGCCCGAGCCGGTACCGGTCCAGGAGTCCGCGCCCGAAGCCGTGCCGGAGCCCGCGCCGGTCCAGGTGGCCGCCCCGGAACCGGAGCCCGCGCCCGAGCCGGAACCCGTACCCGTACCCGTACCGGTCCAGGAGTCCGCACCGGAACCAGCGCCGGAGCCCGAACCCACACCGGAACCGGAACCTCTCGCGGAGTCCACCACCGCACCGGAGCCCCTCGCCGTACCCGTAGCCGTACCGGAGCCCGAGCCTCAGGCGGAGGCCGAGCCCGTCGCGCAGGCGGGTACCGCGGCCCCGTCCGGTTACGACGACGCCGAACGCGACGCCGTGCTCCGGGTGATGCGCGAACGCCGGGACATCCGTAACGGCTTCCGCTCCGACCCCGTCCCGCACGACGTGCTGCTGCGCGTCCTGGAAGCCGCCCACACCGCGCCCAGCGTCGGCCACTCCCAGCCCTGGGACTTCGTCGTCATCCGCTCCGCCGAGACCCGGCGGTCCATGCACGAACTGGCACAGCGTCAGCGTGACGCGTACGCCAAGGCGCTGCCCAAGGGCCGGGCCAAGCAGTTCAAGGAACTGAAGATCGAGGCCATCCTCGACACCCCGGTGAACATCGTCGTCACCGCGGACCCCACGCGCGGCGGCCGGCACACCCTCGGCAGGCACACTCAGCCGCAGATGGCCCCGTACTCCTCGGCGCTCGCCGTGGAGAACCTGTGGCTCGCCGCCCGCGCCGAGGGCCTGGGCGTCGGCTGGGTCAGCTTCTTCGACGAGCGCGAGATGGTGCGCGCGCTGGGGCTGCCCGAGCACCTCGAAGTCGTGGCGTATCTCTGTGTCGGATACGTCGACGAGTTCCCCGTCGAGCCCGAGCTGATGCAGGCGGGCTGGTCCAAGCGCCGGCCGCTCTCCTGGGTCGTCCACGAGGAGACCTACGGCCGCCGCGCCCTGCCGGGCGAGGAGCCGCACGATCTGCTCCAGGAGACCATCGCCGGAATCCGCCCGCTGGACGCCAAGGCCCTGGGCGAGGCGTGGGAGCGGCAGAAGCGGATGACCAAGCCCGCCGGCGCGCTCGGCATGCTGGAGATCATCTCCGCCCAGCTGAGCGGATTGTCCCGGCTCTGCCCGCCACCGATCCCGGAACCGGCAGCCGTCGCGATCTTCGCGGGCGACCACGGCGTGCACGCGCAGGGGGTGACCCCGTGGCCGCAGGAGGTGACCGGCCAGATGGTCGCCAACTTCCTGGGCGGCGGCGCGGTGTGCAACGCGTTCGCGACCCAGGTGGGCGCGGAGGTCTGCGTCATCGACGTCGGTGTCGCGGGCGAACTCACGGCGACGCCGGGCCTGCTGCCCCGCAAGGTCCGCGCGGGAACGGCCGACTTCACGACGGGTCCCGCGCTGAGTCGCGAGGAGGTCCTCGCGGCGATCGAGGTCGGCATCGAGACGGCCCGCGATCTGGTGGCCGCGGGCAACAAGGCCCTGCTCACCGGAGAGATGGGCATCGCCAACACGACCGTCTCGGCCGCGCTGATCTGCGTCTACACCGGCCAGGACCCGTCGGAGGTCACCGGACGTGGAACGGGCATCAACGACGAGACGCACGCCCGCAAGGTCGACGTCGTCCGCCGGGGTCTCGAACTCCACCAGCCCGACCCGTCCGACCCGGTCGGCGTCCTCGCCTCGATCGGCGGCCTGGAACACGCGGCCCTGGTCGGATTCCTGCTGGGCGGCGCGTCGTTGCGTACGCCGGTCATCCTGGACGGCGTGAGCGCCGGCGCGGCGGCGCTGGTCGCCCGGGCGATCGCCCCGGAGGCGCTGGCGGCCTGCATCGCGGGCCACCGCAGCGCGGAGCCGGGCCATGTCGCGGCCCTCAACAAACTCGGTCTGCGCCCCTTGGTCGACCTGGACCTCCGCCTGGGCGAGGGCACGGGCGCGTTGCTGGCGCTCCCGGTGGTCCAGAGCGCGGCGCGGGCGATGCATGAGGTGGCGACGTTCGACTCGGCGGGGGTAACGGAGAAGTAGGGGGTCGCCTCCGGCGGCGGTGCGTTCCGGGCCGCGCTCCGCTTTGGCGGGGCCGGTTTCCGGGTGCGGGTTGTTGCCGGGGTGCGTTGCGGGGGTGCGCTCCGTTTTGGCGGGGGCCGGTGGGTCGGGTGCGGGTTGTCGCCGGGGTGCGCTCCGGGTTCGCGTCCTGGACTGCATGATTTACGGCGCGTTCTGCCCGGTCGATGGTTCGGGCGTTCGTGCGCCACAAATCACGCTCTACGTCCCGGACACGATCCCTGCGCGCCCCCCTTCACCGCCCGCACAAGCGGCCCGGCCGTGCGCGGGGTGGTGGCACCGTCCCGCACCCCACCGCCGGGCCGATACCGGCGGAGTTGGGCTGGGCGCCCACGGGCGGAGGGGGTCGGGGCCGGAGGAGGTGCGTGTCCGGACGTAAAGCGTCGCAGCTCGTGCGAAGCACGGTGAGGAAAGCAGTCCGGACACGGACCTCTGGAGGCCCCGGCCCCCGGCACCACGACGCCCGCACCCGCACCACCCCCGACCTCGCGCCGTAGGCGCACCGCACCCCGCCGGAGGCGAACCGCCCCGCCCGTAAGCTGGTCACCCCACCAGCCCCGTCACACCCGAGGAGCCCCCACCCACATGCCCGAGCACGCCGAGCACCCGCACCCCGCCTACCCCGTCGGACTCCGCCTCGCCGGGCGGCGCGTCGTCGTCGTCGGCGGCGGGCAGGTCGCGCAGCGCCGGCTGCCCGCGCTCATCGCGGCCGGCGCGGACATCGTGCTGGTGTCGCCGTCCGCCACCCCCTCCGTCGAGGCCATGGCGGCGGCCGGCGAGATCCGCTGGGAGCGCCGCCGCTACGAGGAGGGCGACCTCGCCGACGCCTGGTACGTCCTCGTCGCGTCCAGCGATGAGCATGCCAACCGCACCGCGTCCGCCGAAGCGGAGCGCCTCCGTGTCTGGTGCGTACGCAGCGACGACGCGGACGCCGCCACCGCCTGGACGCCCGCCACCGGCCGTAGCGAGGGCCTTACCGTCGCCGTGCTCACCGGGCATGACCCGCGCCGCTCCGCCGCCGTACGGGACGCCATCGTCGAGGGGCTGCGGGACGGCACGCTCGCCGCCCCGCACCGTCGAAGCCGTACCCCCGGCGTCGCGCTCGTCGGCGGCGGCCCCGGCGACCCCGACCTGATCACCGTGCGTGGCCGCAGGCTTCTCGCCGAGGCGGATGTCGTGATCGCCGACCGTCTCGGCCCGCGCGATCTGCTGGACGAACTGCCGCCGCACGTCGAGGTGATCGACGCCGCGAAGATTCCGTACGGCCGTGCCATGGCCCAGGAGGCGATCAACGAGGCGCTGATCGAGCACGCCAAGGCGGGCAAGGCCGTGGTCCGGCTCAAGGGGGGCGACCCGTTCGTGTTCGGGCGGGGGATGGAGGAGGCGCACGCGCTGGCCGCGGCCGGTATCCCGTGCACCGTCGTGCCCGGTATCTCCAGCTCCATCAGCGTGCCGGGGGCGGTCGGAATCCCCGTCACGCACCGTGGGGTGGCGCATGAGTTCACCGTCGTCAGCGGGCATGTCGCCCCCGACGACGACCGCTCGCTGGTCGACTGGGCCGCGCTCGCCCGGCTCCGGGGCACGCTCGTGCTCTTGATGGCCGTGGACAAGATCGGCGCGATCGCCCAGGCACTCGTGGCGCACGGCAGGGCCCCGGAGACCCCGGTCGCCCTGGTGCAGGAGGGCACCACGGCCTCGCAGCGACGGGTCGACGCCACGCTCGCGACGGTCGCGGAGGTCGTGCGGAGCGAGGAGGTCCGGCCCCCGGCCGTCATCGTGATCGGCGAGGTCGTCGCCCTGGGGGCACCCCGTGGCTGAACTCATCACCATCGACGACCCCGACGACCCGCGCCTGCGCGATTACACCGGTCTGACCGATGTCGAGCTGCGCCGCAGGCGCGAGCCGGCCGAAGGGCTGTTCATCGCCGAGGGCGAGAAGGTCATCCGCCGGGCCGGCCAGGCCGGCTACCCCATGCGGTCGATGCTGCTCTCGGCGAAGTGGGTCGACACCATGCGGGACATCATCGACGAGGTCACGGCCCCGGTGTACGCGGTCGGCCCGGAGCTGGCCGAGCGGGTCACCGGCTACCACGTGCATCGCGGCGCCCTCGCCTCCATGGCCCGTAAGCCGCTGCCCACGGTGGACGAGGTGCTTCGTACGGCACGCCGCGTCGCCGTCATGGAGGCGGTCAACGACCACACCAACATCGGCGCGATCTTCCGCAGCGCCGCGGCTCTCGGCATGGACGCCGTCCTGCTCTCCCCGGACTGCGCGGATCCGCTCTACCGCCGCTCGGTGAAGGTCTCGATGGGCGCGGTGTTCTCCGTGCCGTACGCCCGGCTCGACGGCTGGCCCCGGGCGCTGGAGGGCGTACGGGCGGCAGGCTTCCGGCTGCTGGCGCTCACCCCCGACGAGCGGGCGGTCCCGATGGACGAGGCGGCTCCGCACCGGCTGGAGCGGGTCGCGCTGATGCTGGGCGCGGAGGGTGCCGGGCTGTCGGGGCGGGCGCTGGGCGCCGCCGACGCCTGGGTCCGGATCCCCATGGCGCACGGCGTGGACTCGCTGAACGTCGGCGCGGCGGCGGCGGTCGCCTTCTACGCGGTCACGACGGGCCGCCCGGAGAGCTGACCGGTCACACCGCTCAGAGCTGCTGGGCCGCCGCGATGCCCAGTGCGACGATCAGCGTCACGACGACGAAGACGATCAGCCGCTGCCGCAGCAGGCGGGGGTTGGCGGGCCGTAGCTTGCCCGAACTCGTGCGCGGGCCCGGCTTCGGCCGGCCGCTGCCCGTGCGGGGGGCGCCGCCGGACCGCGGGGGGCGCGGTGAACCGTTGCGCGGGGAGGAACCACCGGTACGGGGGGAGGAGCCGGTGCTCCGGGAGGGCCCCGGACGCGACGCGGGGCCGCCGGAGGCTCCCGGTGCCCGACTCGGCGCGCCGGGTCCGACGGCCCGCTCCGTATAACGCTCGGTAAGCCGCCCGGTCGTCAGCTCCTGCCCGTTGCGCGTGCGCTGTATGGGCGGCCGGCTCTCGGAGAGCCCTTGGGCCTCCCGCGCCGCGATCTCCTTGAGGCGCATCGACAGCTGGAGCGTGCTGGGACGTTCCTCCGGGTCCTTGGCCAGGCAGGCCCGCACCAGCGGGGCGAGCGCGTCCGGCATCCCTTGGAGGTGGGCCTCCTCATGGACCACCCGGTAGAGCATGACCTCGGAACTGCCGTGCCCGAACGGGGAGTCGGCGGTCGCCGCGTAGGCGAGCGTGGCGCCCAGCGAGAACACGTCCGTGGCCGGGGTGACCGCCGCGCCGCGCACCTGCTCCGGCGCGAGGAAGCCGGGCGACCCGACCGCCGTGCCGACGTGCGTCAGCGTGCTCGCGCCCGTCGCCCAGGCGATGCCGAAGTCGATGATGCGCGGGCCCTTGGGGGAGAGCAGGATGTTCGACGGCTTGAGATCACGGTGTACGACGCCCGCCTCGTGGACGGCCACCAGCCCCTCGGAGAGCGCGGCGCCCACCGAGGCGACCTCGGCCGCGCAGAGCGGACCCTCCTCGTTGACCTTGTCGTGCAGCGAGGGGCCCGGCACATACTGGGTGGCGAACCACGGGCGGTCCGCGTCCAGATCCGCGGCCACCAGCCGTGCCGTACAGCCGCCCCGGATCCGCCGCGCGGCGGAGACCTCGCGGGCGAACCGCGACCGGAACTCCTGATCCTCGGCCAGATCCGGCCGGATCACCTTCAACGCGACGCGCTGACCACGCCGGTCGGAGCCCAGATACACGACCCCCATCCCGCCGGCGCCCAGCCGCCGGTGGATCCTGAACGAGCCGACGACACGCGGGTCCTCGCGCCGGAGCCGCATCATCGCCATGTCCATCCCCGCTGCCCGGTCGTCCGTGTGACGTGGCACAGCTTACGTACCCGCGCCCCGGCGCGCTCATAGGCCGCGCCCTCGCGCACCGACCGATTGTCAGTGCTGGGTGGGAAACTTGAGTAGTGGTCAGGGGAGTGGCGGAGCCCAGACCCGCCGACCCGTGCGTGATCTCAAAGGTCTGACGCAGAAGGGGGATTGGATCGTGAAGGGTGACCGGGTGGAGATAGTCGTGGACGCGGGGGACACGACACGGACCTACGAAGTGGTGGCGAGCCGGGCGGGCCGCAGGGTGGAGACCGCGGTGCGCCGGGGAGTGGTGGAAGTGAGCGAAGTCACCCGCAGTGGAGGGGTGGTCAGAACGGCGCGGTTCATGGCCACGCGGGTGCTCGCGCTGGTCGAGCAGCCGATGCCCCGGGTGGAGTCCTTGGAGCGCTCCGAGGAGCGTCCCTTCGGGGATGACCCGGGGGTCCAGACCCCCCTCTCCACCCAGGGGAGTACATGACGGGCGTCCGGCTCATCCTCCGGGAGGCCCGGCAATGGGTACGCGGGCATGACGACCGGGTTCCCTCGGATCCCTAATGTTGAGGTCAAGCGGCGGGTGCGGTACTCGTCCCCCGAGGTCGGACACTCGCCGCTTTCGAAACGGGACAGGAGAGGGACCATGGCGGACACGGCATCGCGGGCGTTGATCCGTTCGCAGGGACGCAAGGCGTTCGCCGCGTTCGGCGGGCGCCGGTCCGGCACCCGCCACCCCCTGGTGGCGACAGCCATGGTCCTTCCTCTGGCAGCCCTGCTGGTGGTCGCCTTCGGCGGCTGGGATGCAGTGGTGACACAGGCGTCGTCCGTGGGCGTGATGCTGGGGCGCTGAGTGGCGCCTCGGATCCGGGAGAGCGGCCCGGGTCGGGGACATCCGGCCAACGACCCCGTGGGGACGGGGGTGCGGCGGACGGCAGCGTTTGGCCGGTCAGCTGGGGAGCTGACCGGCCATCGCGCTGTCCGGGCCCGGCTTCGCCGCCGTACGCTCGGCACGGAACACCACGCATCCGGGGGGCCTTCGTGACCACATCCGTCGTTCGCGCCCTGGGCCTCGTCGCCCGCGACACCGCCCACCCGGCGGTGCGCGCCGCGGACCCGGCGGGCTGCCGGGGCTGCGGCCGGGGGAGCACGGTGCTCGCCGACCGGCCGGACGGGACGGTCGTACGGCACGGCGAGGTCGTCGCCAAGGTCCACGCCGACGGTACGGACCCGGCCGGACACCGTGTCAGGCTCGCCGTCGCCGCGCATCCCCTGCTCGCAGGGGTTCTCCTGCCGCCGCTGCCGGCCGCGACCGAGGAACTGCGCGGCCGGCCGGTGACCGCGTGGCCCTACGGCGCCCCGGTCGACCCCGCCGATCCCGACGCCGCCCCCTGGGAGCAGGCCGGCACCCTCATCGCCCGGCTGCACGCCCTGCCGCTCGCCGCGCTGTCCGAAGCCATGGCCGAGGCCGCGGCGGCAGTCACGGCGGGAGCCGAGGCCGCGGCGGGAGCGGTACCCCCGCCCGCCCCGGCCGGCTCGGGCTCCGGCCACCGGCTCCCGGCCATGCGAGGACCCGCCAAGGCCGCCCGCGCCATCGCCCGGATGCGCGCCGCGGGACCGCACCCCGCCGCCGGACCCGTGGAGCGCGCCTGGCGGCGCCTGCCCGCCTGGGCCCGTGGTGAGGCGCGAGCGCCGGCACCGTACGCGCTCTGCCACGGCGATCTGCATCTGGGCCAGCTCGTACGCCACCCGGCCCCCGACGGTCCCTGGCTGCTCATCGATGTCGATGACCTCGGACTCGGCGACCCGGCCTGGGACTTGGCCCGCCCGGCCGCCTGGTACGCCGCGGGACTGCTGCCGTCCGAGACCTGGCTGCGCTTCCTCGGCGCCTACCGGTCCGCACGCGGCCCCGCCGTGCCCGCCGCCCCCGACGCGGATCCCTGGCCCCGGCTGGATGTCCCGGCCCGCGCCCTCACCGTACAGACCGCCGCGCTGGCCATCGCCAAGTCCAGCGCGGAGGGCCGGGATCCGGACGAGGCCGACATGCTGATGATCGAGTCCTGTGCGCGGATCGCGGACCTCGCAACCGAGTTGGCGCCCGGGGCGTCGTCGTAGGGTGAGGCATAGGATGAACACACGGCCGCCGGGAGCGCGTTACGGCGATGCCTGACGAATGGCGAGGAGCGAGCAGACCATGCAGTGTCCCAAGTGCCACGCGGCGATGCACACATACAACCGCAATGGTGTCCAGATCGAGCAGTGCAGCGGCTGCCGGGGGATCTTCCTCGACTACGGCGAGCTGGAGTCCCTGACCCGCCTGGAGTCGCAGTGGTCGCAGCCGGCGCCGCCCGTACAGCAGGCCCCGCCCCCGCCCCCGCAGGCGTACCCCGCCGCCCCCGCCCCCGCCTGGGGCGCGCCTCAGCACGGCGGCGGCCATTACGGAGGCCACCACGGCGGGCACCACCGCCAGAAGAGCTTCGGACGGATGCTCTTCTCCTCCTGAGACACGAAGACACGAGATCACGGCAAGCAAGATGACGAAGCCCCCGGCCATGGAGACGGCCGGGGGCTTCGGGCAGTGCGCGATACTGGGATTGAACCAGTGACCTCTTCCGTGTCAGGGAAGCGCTCTCCCGCTGAGCTAATCGCGCAGGTGGGACCCGCGTGTACTGCACTGCGTGCGCGATACTGGGATTGAACCAGTGACCTCTTCCGTGTCAGGGAAGCGCTCTCCCGCTGAGCTAATCGCGCGGGGAATCCGGATGGATCCAGTGGACGATACTGGGATTGAACCAGTGACCTCTTCCGTGTCAGGGAAGCGCTCTCCCGCTGAGCTAATCGTCCTTGGAGGTGGAGACGGGATTTGAACCCGTGTAGACGGCTTTGCAGGCCGTTGCCTCGCCTCTCGGCCACTCCACCAGGAGTACGGGGGTTCGGGAAGGATCCCCCATATTCGAGCGGACGACCAGGTTCGAACTGGCGACCTCAACCTTGGCAAGGTTGCGCTCTACCAACTGAGCTACGTCCGCGTATCGTTTCCGGCCCGTTCGCACGGCCCGGCGACGTGTTGAACTCTAGCGGATTCCGGGGCCAGCACAAAAACGCGTTTCCGCAGCGTGCTGGGGTGCGTTCGCCGTACGTTCAGCGCGGAGCGGCCCAACGGAGGCTGTTCTAGACTCGCAAGCGTGCACGACCTCGCTCCTATGGCCCGCTTCGGCGGCCTTGTCGCCTTCGGTCTGCGGGATCTCACCCATGATCCGGAAGCGCTCGACTCCGCCGGGTTCTGGGCCGTCGCCGCGGACTTCGAGGGCCGTCTCACCTGCGCTCGCTTCGATGAGGTGCGCAGTGAACCGGTGCCCGCGCCGGTTCCGGGACAGTGGCGCGGGCCCGCCGCCGGTGACTGGACGTCGTCGCTCGACCGCGACGGGTACACGAAGGGCGTCCGCCGGATCCGCGAGTACATCGCGGCGGGCGATGTCTATCAGGTCAACCTCTGCCGGGTGCTCTCGGCGCCGCTGCCCGCTCCCGACACGGCCGATGTCGACGCGCTGACGGCGCTGCTCGCGCGCGACAACCCCGCTCCGTACGCCGGAACGATCCGGCTGCCCGCGCACGGCGTGGAGATCGCGACCGCCTCGCCCGAGCTGTATCTGAGCACGGCGGGCAGGACCATCGAGTCCGGCCCGATCAAGGGCACCGCCCGTACCGCCGACGAGCTGCTGGACAAGGACTACGCCGAGAACGTGATGATCGTGGACCTCGTCCGCAATGACCTGGGCCGCGTCTGCGCCACCGGATCCGTGACGGTCCCCGCGCTCTGCGCGGTCGAACCGCACCCCGGACTGGTCCATCTCGTCTCGACTGTACGGGGCGAACTCGACGGCAGGGCGGGCTGGCCGGAGCTGCTGTCCGCCACGTTCCCACCCGGCTCGGTCAGCGGCGCCCCCAAGTCCAGCGCCCTGCGGATCATCGAGGAGCTGGAGACCGCCCCGCGCGGCCCCTACTGCGGCGGTATCGGCTGGGTCGACGCCGACCGCGGCACGGCGGCGCTCGCGGTCGGGATCCGTACCTTCTGGATCGACCGCGACACGGCCCCCAGAGCCGTCCTGCGCTTCGGCGCCGGAGCGGGCATCACCTGGGGATCCGACCCCGAGGGGGAGTGGGCGGAGACCGAGCTGAAGGCCGCCCGGCTGCTCGCGATAGCGTCGGGCGCGTACGAAGCGAGCGGAAGGACCGGGTAGATGAAGATCTGGGTCAACGGCGCACTGCACACGGCCGAAGGCGCCCTTGTGTCCGTGCTCGATCATGGACTGACCGTGGGGGACGGCATCTTCGAGACGGTCAAGACCGTCCAGGGCCGGCCCTTCGCCCTCACCCGCCATCTGGACAGGCTGGCCCGCTCCGCTCGCGGACTCGGGCTGCGGGAGCCGGATCTCGACGAGGTACGCGGCGCCTGCGCGGCCGTTCTCGACGCCAACCCGGTGGACCTGGGGCGGCTGCGGATCACCTACACCGGCGGACTCTCCCCGCTCGGCTCCGACCGGGGCGAGGCGGGCCCGACCCTGGTCGTCGCCGTCGGCGGGACGAAGCGCCGCCCCGACACCACGGCGGCCATCACCGTCCCGTGGACGCGCAACGAACGCGGCGCGGTGACAGGCCTCAAGACCACCTCGTACGCGGAGAATGTCGTCGCCCTCGCGCGGGCGCGGGAACAAGGCGCGAGCGAGGCGCTGTTCGCCAATACCGTCGGCGCGCTCTGTGAGGGCACGGGCTCCAATGTCTTCGTCGTCCTCGACGGCGAGTTGCACACCCCACCGCTCGCCTCCGGCTGTCTCGCGGGCATCACCCGGGCCCTGACGGTCGAGTGGTGCGGTGCCCATGAGACGGATCTGCCGCTGGACGCCCTGGAGCGCGCGGACGAGATCTTCCTGACCTCCACGCTGCGCGACGTACAGGCGGTCCACCGCCTTGACGACCGTCAACTGCCCGCCGCCCCCGGGCCGGTGACCACCAAGGCGATGCGCGTCTTCGAGGAGCGGGTCGGCGCCGACCTGGATCCCTGAGGCCCGGTGAGCGGCGCGGCCGGTCCGAAAAGCGGATGACTCCGCTCTGTGCGACGGGTAGAACTCCCCTGATGACCACCACCCTGCGGCCGACCGGGCCGCTTCAGCACGCCGACGACGGCGGGAAGTCACGCTCCTACGAGGTCTGCGTGAACAGCCGCCGCGTCGGCACGATCGAACTCGGTACGGACGCCGGCTTCGGCCACACGGCCGGGACCATCCAGGCCCTGAGCATCGACGAACCCGATCGCAGACGCGGCCGGGGGACCGTCGCCGCGCTCGCCGCCGAGGAGGTGCTGCGCGGCTGGGGCTGTGGCCAGGTGCTGGCCTCCGTACCGCCCGACGCGACCCCCGCCCTTCGCATGCTGGAGTCCCTGGGCTACGTCGAGCGCAGCCGGAACATGGACAAGGCGGTACCGTCCCGGGCTCCGGACCTTCCGGCGGATGTCGAGGCCCGTGCCATGAACGACGCGGAGTTCGCGGTCTGGGAGGCGGGGACCCTCGACGCCTACGCCCGCAACTGGATGGCCAGAGGTGTGACACCCGAGCAGGCCCGCGCCAAGGCGGAGGCGAGCCACCGCGAGAACCTCCCCGAGCGCCTCGCCACCCCCGGCGTCTCGATCAGCGTCCTCGTCCACGCGGGAACCGTCGTCGGCCATGTGTGGGTCGGGCCGCGCGAGGTGCGGCCCGGCGAGTGGGGTTCCTGGGTGTACGACGTGGCGGTGTCCGAGGACCAGCGCGGCAAGGGGTACGGCCGCGCGCTGATGCTGCTCGCCGAGCGGGCGGCGCTGGAGACCGGGGACAGCCTGCTGGGGCTGCACGTGTTCGCCAACAACACCCCGGCGATCCGGCTGTACGAATCGCTTCACTACGCCACCACGAACCTCAACTTCTTCAAACAGCTGCTCTGAGCGCCGCCCCGGCGACAGCGGGTGGCCGGACCCCTAGGTCCTCGCCAGCAGCCGGTCCGCGATCTCCTCGATGCGCCCGCGCAGCCCCTCCTGGCTCTTGCCGCCGTCCAGCCGCTCGTCACCGATGACATACGTGGGGGTGCCGGTGACGCCGATCGCCTTGCCCTCGGCCTGATCGGCGTCGACGGCCAGGAGGTGCCTGCCGTCGATCAGCGCGGTGTCGAACTCCTCGGCGTCCAGCCCCAGCTCGCGCGCCACCTCCAGCAGGACGGGCTCCCCCTTGGCCGCCAGCTCCGCCGTCCTGGCCAGTACGGCTTCGATGTACGGCCAGCCGCGCCCCTGCTCCGCGGCTTCCTCGGCGGCTTGCGCCGCGGCGTACGCGTGCTTGTGCTTGTCCAGCGGGAAATGCCGCAGCCGCACCTCCAGCCGGTCCCCGTAACGGGCGCGCAGCGCGCGCAGGTCGTCCAGGGCGTGGTGGCAGTCGGGGCACTGGAGCTCGCACCAGACGTCGAGGACGACGGGGCGGGTGGCGGGGGAGTCGTTCATGGGGCCAGTCTCCCAGCTCGCCGTACTCCGACCGACCGGGAGCTGGGACCTGGGGAGGAGCCCGTCCCGGAGATCTCCCCCAGATCCGCCCGGCCTCGCCCCGCACCGTGGCCCTACCGGGTCGCGAGGTGCAGGATGGAGAACGAGAAGTGTTCGGCCGACAAAGCGCTCTGCTCAGGAGGACCTGATGATCGCCGAGACCATTTGCGCAGCGGTGTCAGCGGCGGGCCTGGGTATCGCCGCCGTCACGGCGTACCGGAAGCGCTTCCTCGCCGCGGCGCGCATCGCCGCCTATGCGCTGGTGCCGGTGGCACTGGCGATGACCGGCATCGTGAAGTGGGTCGCCAACACGGCGTTCAGCCCGACGGCGTGGGCGGGCTTCGCGGTCCTCGCGGTCGCGTGGCTGCTCTTCATGACGACCCGGGCGGTGGAGCGCCGACGCGGTGGTACGCGCAAGGAGCGCAGGGCCGCGGCGAAGGCGGCACGCCAGGAAGCCGCGGTCGAACCCGCCGCGTCCGCGCCCTCACTGGGCCCCGGCACCCGGTCGGCCGCTCAGCCCAAGGGCAAGCAGCCCGCGGCGAAGCCGGGTGACGACTTCAGCGACATCGAGGCCATCCTCAAGAAGCACGGCATCTAGGGCGAGCCGACCTGAGCGCCCTCCC
The DNA here is from genome assembly GCF_040303865.1 of Streptomyces sp. NPDC094034. Lineage (NCBI taxonomy): Bacteria > Bacillati > Actinomycetota > Actinomycetes > Kitasatosporales > Streptomycetaceae > Streptomyces > Streptomyces sp. NPDC094034. The sequence continues at coordinate 115,506 of NZ_JBEOUD010000004.1, forward strand.
GGATTCCGGAATGCGGGGCAGCATCGCAGGTGAGGGGGGATTCGGCGGGATTTCGGGGATGTTTTCCACGGAATATGATGAACTCCCGCCCCGAGGACGCGTGTTGGTCAACAGCCCGGTTCGGGGTACGTCATGATCGCCCCGAGATGCTCGATACCTCACGGGGCGAACCCCCCGCACCCACCGATGAGCAGCGCGGTTGTCTGTTCGCGCTCTCCCAGCCGCCGTTGATGATCTTCCTGGCGGTGATCGGCTCGCTGCTGCTGATGGCGGCGGTGCACGATCTCTTTCTGCTGTGAGCGCCGTCAGCCGGCCGCCGCTTCCTTGCGGCGCGCCCGGTACGCGGCCACATGCAGTCGGTTGCCGCAGGTGCGGCTGTCGCAGTAACGGCGCGAGCGGTTCCGCGACAGGTCGACGAACGCGTGCCCGCAGTCCGGGGCCTCGCAGCGGCGCAGCCGTTCCTGTTCCCCGGCCACGACCATGAAGGCCAGTGCCATGCCGCAGTCGGCGGCGAGATGATCGGCGACGGAGGCGCCCGGCGCGAAGTAGTGCACATGCCAGTCGTAGCCGTCGTGATCGGTCAGCTGCGGCGTCGTCCCCGCGGCGGCGACCAGCTGATTGATCAGATCGGCCGCGGAGCGCGCGTCCGGCGCCTCGAAGACCTCGGCGAACCGGGCCCGTACGTCCAGTACGGCCCGCAAATCGCGGTTGTCGAGATCATCACCCACCCCGCTGATGCCATGGGTCCTGACGAAGCCGTACAGCGCCTCGACGTCCCCGAGCCCGTCCGTACCGCCGACGCCGCCCGAATCCTCCTCGGGCGCGGTGTTCATCAGATCGACAACGGTGTCGAGGGCGATCCGGGTGTCGTGTGGAATCAGCACGATCCGCTCCCTGGCCTGCCGCGGGCCGGTGCCCGCCGAATCCCGCCGACTTTAGTCGCTGACCGCGCCGGACGGGCTCGGCTCAGCGGGGAACGCACCGGAGGGAACGCACCGGCGCCGTCGTCGCGGTGGGTTCCGCGGCGACGGCGCCGGTGTCCTCCGTATGCGGTTGTCCGCGCGGCGCCGTCTCCCCGAGTCGGACGGCGCCGTGCAGCTCTCTGCCTGGCTCAGCTCTCGGCCAGGATGTGTGAGAGCTCCGTATCGAGATCGAAGTGACGATGCTCGGTGCCGGGTGGCACCGCGGCGTCGGTCCGCTTGAGGAACGACTCCAGGGCCCGCGCCGGGGCCTCAAGCAGCGCTTCGCCCTCTGGGGAGCTCAGTGCGATGCAGACGACGCCCTGACCGTGACTGCGGGACGGCCAGACTCTGACGTCGCCGGTGCCGGTGGGCCGATGCAGCCCCTCGGCGAGAAGGTCGCGGGCGAAGACCCACTCGACCGTCTCTTCGGCTCCGGTGTGGAAGGTGGCGTGCACGGCATAGGGATCGGCCGTGTCATACCGGAGGCCCGCGGGTACAGGCAGTGAGGACTCGCTCGATACAACGAGGCGCAGGTGCAGCTCGCAGCTGACCGTGGTGTTCATAAGCGCCAGGGCCTTTCGCTCAGTGTGCGCTCGGGGATTCGCACGTCGGCGAAATCGACATGCCACCTACGGTGCCGTTGTAAACCCCTCTGTCTGTTTTGTGATTCTTCGGGTAGCTCGTACGGCCGTGTGTGACTTCGGGTTATACGGCCATTCCGGTGACGCGGGTGATTCCGGTAGGTTGGGCCTCATGCATGCGGAGAGTGACAAGCGGGGGCATGTCGTGATGCCGACGGCCGAGCGGCCCGCGCCGGAGGCCGTGGCGGGAGACGTGGCGGAGGGTGGCACGGCGGACTCGGAGCGTGAGCTCGGGTCCCGTGCGCCGCGATTCATCAAGAAGTCGCGGACGCTCCATCTGAGCTGGCAGGTCGGCGTGTTCGTGGTCGGACTCGCGGTGGTGATCGCGGGCGTCTCCATGCTTGTGCTGCCGGGGCCCGGCTGGTTGGTGATCTTCGCCGGAATGGCGATCTGGGCGACCGAGTTCGTGTGGGCGCAGTTGGTGCTGCGCTGGACCCGGCGCAAGGTCAGCGAGGCGGCCCAGAAGGCACTCGACCCGAAGGTCAGGCGGCGCAACATCATCCTCACCACCATCGGTCTGGTGATCATCGCCGTACTGGTCGGGATCTATCTCTGGAAGTTCGGGATCGTCATGCCGTGGAAGATCGACCAGTGACCCGGAACGCGTCCGGGGACGCCGCTGACATGGGGTAATGTGTGCGGTGCGTCCGGGCGATTAGCTCAGTGGGAGAGCGCTTCGTTCACACCGAAGAGGTCACTGGTTCGAACCCAGTATCGCCCACCCGGAACCGAGGCTCCGAAGACCCGGCAAGGTCTTCGGAGCCTCGGTCGTCTCCCCGGCTCACCGCATCCGGCCCAGCGTCCCGCGCAGTCGGCGGGCGTCCCGCAGACGCTGTTCGTAGGTCGCCCCCACCGCGAGGAGCAGCGACCCGACGAGGGCCGGTGGCAGCCAGCGCGGCAGGAGGCCCACCATCTGGGCGACGTAGGGCGCCAGTTCGTGCAGCGCGTCCAGGGCGAGCGCCGCACCGCCGAGCACCAGCGGCGCCTGGAGCCTCAGCCGGGCCCCGGCGAGCGTGAGCGCCAGCGCCGCCAGGCCGAGCAGGAGCGGCCTCGGCCAGTCCGGATCGCCCCAGGCCGCCAGCAGGCTCGGCAGCAGTGTCGCCGCCAGCCCGGGGCCGTACGCCGTCCATGACGAGGCCTCGGGGTCGCGCCGGCGCCGCAGCAGCCCGACGGCGAGTGCGGGCAGTGTCACCGGCAGTGTGTACGCCTCGGGGGCCGACACGTCGGACGAGGCCAGCCGCACCCAGGCGGCGAGGACGAAGAGCGCGGTCGCGGTGTATCCGGCCGCCCGCCGCCGCCCGGGCCGTACCGCTGTGCCCGCCGCGATCACCCCGGACAGCGCGAGCACCAGCGCCAGTACGGGCGCCCGGTCCGAGGCGAGGACCACGGCGAGCACCGCGGCCCCGGCGGAGGTCAGCTCGATCGGCGGCGCCACCGGATGACGGCGCAGCCGGGCGCCCAGCAGCGCCACGGCGCCGGGTACGACGAGGAGCGCGAGGGCGGTGCGCTCGGCGGGCAGCCCGACGGCCGGGCAGGCCGCGGCCCCCAGCGCGGTCGCGTACCCGACAGCCACGCAGGCGAGAAGTGCGCGCACCGCCGGTGACGGCCGTGAAGCCGCCTGGACGCCCGCTGCGGCGCCTGGCGCGCGTACGGTCTGCCCGGCTACGGCCGCCCCCGTGAACAGCGCGCACAGCGCCACCAGCGCGGTCACCGTCGCGGTCCTGGTGGCGAGGGAGAGCAGCGACACGCAGACCGAGCCCGCGAGGGCGCAGACCAGCGCGGTGAGCGTCACCGCCGTACCCACCGGAGCGCGCGGGCGCACGACGGCCGTCAGCAGGGCCGCGGTCAGCGCCAGGGGCGCGGCCAGCGCCGCCGGGTACCCGAGGTCCAGCGCGGTTGGCGCCACCACAACGGCGGCCCAGCCGAGCGCGACGGCGCCGCAGAGCGCAGGGACGCGCCACGGACGGCCACCGCCGGAGTCCGGCGCGCCCGGCGGCAGGCGGTACGCGCTCGCGGCCGCCGCCGCCGCGATCAGCAGGACGAGCGGCGCCGCCGGCTGACGGGTCCAGGGAAGATCGATACCGAGCGCCGCCCGGGCGCCGCCCGGCGCACCCGTCCAGATCGTGGTGACCCGGCTCAGCGCGCTCAGCGGCACTAGGGCGAGAGCGGGCAGCGTCCACAGGACGGACGCCGCCGTCACCGCCCCCGCCGCGCCCGCCAGACCCCGGACCACCGCGCGCGGCAGCCGGGTCCGTACGACCGCCAACAGCGCGACCCCGCACAGCAGATACCCGAGCACGGCCCAGCCGTCCGGCACGGCCGTACGGACCGCGCCGCCTGCCGCCGCGACGGCCGCCAGACCCGCCACCAGCGCGCACGCGGGCGCCATGGGGTGCACGTTCACGCGCCGCGCCGCGAACAGCCCGAGCGCCGCCGTCGCGAGCAGCAGCCCGGCGGGCCCGGCCGCGGCGAGCGGTGTCCCGGCCGCCACCGACAGCGAACCACCCGTCAGCAGCGCCGCTCCCGACGTCACACAGGCGGCGACGACCGCGACGGTCCGTACGGCCCCCGGCTTCAGCCGCACGGCGAGCGCGGTGTCCAGCGCGGCCGTCACCAGCAGCGCCCAGGCCGTCGTCAGCGCGGACGCATCGACGGCCAGAGAGCCGAGAAACAGCGGGAGTTGGGCTGTCACCACCGCTGCGGGCAGCGGCAGCCGGAGCCGGCCGAGCAGCGCTCCGTAACCGGCCCAGAGCCCGGCGAGCGCGGCGGCGGCGCCCGCCGTGTAGGGGAGGCCGTCGGTCCTGGGCAGCGCCACCTCGTGGAGCGCGTACGCGTCCAGCACCAGCAGCGCCAGTCCGAACGCGGCCACCGCCTCCGCGGTCGAGGCGAGCCCCCGGCGCAGCAGCGGCGCGGGAGCGGCCAGCGCCGCGACCGTGACGACCGTGAGCACCGCCGCCCGGCCGCCCACGCCCAGCTGACCCCAACTGACCAGAGTGAACGCGGTCGCGGCGACGGTCAGCAGCACCCCGCCCAGCGCGAGCAGCACATTCTGGGCGCTCCGCGGGGGTATCTCCGTGGCGGCGGAGCGCGGGGCGGATGACGGCCCCGGGCGCGTCGGCGCCGGGGGCGCGGACGGCCAGGTGGGCGGCGCCGACCGCGCGAGGAGACTCACCAACTGGGCCCTGCGGGCCAGCAACTGGCCCCTGCGCGCGTCGAGTCGGACCAGTTCCTGGTCGATCATCGCCAGCTCCTGGGCGGGCGGCGGAATCTTCTCCATGGACAGGGAGTGTGTCCGGCGCCACACGGTCCGCCATCGGTAGGCGTACTCAGATACGGGGGTGAGTACGTCCCATTCGGTTTGAAGGAAGCCCGCGGGGGCCTGTATGGTTCAGTCCGTTCCCGGGCGATTAGCTCAGTGGGAGAGCGCTTCGTTCACACCGAAGAGGTCACTGGTTCGAACCCAGTATCGCCCACCGGGAAAGGCCGGTCCGTCGATGACGGACCGGCCTTCGCGCGTTCCGGCCCCCTGAGGGGACGGCCCGCCGGATCAGGCCGCTTCGGCGGGCAGTTCGGGCCGCAGGGGCCAGGCGGGATCCGCCGGATCCTCGCCGCGCGAGAACCACGTCTGCTGCCCCCGGGCCCCCGCCGTGTGCCAGACGGCCTGGAGCGTATGCAGCTCCGTGGCGCTCAGCCGCTCCATCCGCGCGGAGAAGCGCCTCCCGATCGCCCGCACGACGTCGAGCGCCGCCTGCGCGGCCAGCTCGCCACCGGTCGCGTCCCGTACCCCGTCCAGCTCGATCTCGTAATGGGCGCAGAGGTCGGCGAGCGTACGGCCGCCCTTGCGATAGCGGTCCAGATGGCTGTCGAGGACCAGGGGATCGAGCACACACAGCGGTACGTTCTGCAAGCACTCGGCGAGGGACGAGGCGCGGTGGCGGCGCAGTTCACGGTCGAGGACCGTCAGATCGAACGGCGCGTCCATCACCACGAGCGGCCGGCCCGCCGCGCACTGCGCGGCCAGCGCCCGCGCCATCTCCTCCACCGCGGGGGCCGGCCAGCGGCCGTTGCGGTGCAGGAAATCATCGGTGAGCCCGTGCACCTCGGTGGCGGCCGGGGGCACGGGCACCCCTGGATCGATCAGCCAGCGCGTCACTCTCGGCCGGGCGCCCGCCATGTCCTGGACGACCAGGGCGGCCGAAACGATCCGGTCCTCCTCGACGTCCACCCCCGTCGTCTCGGTGTCGAATGCGGCCAGCGGCCCTTCGTACCAACACGTCATTCCCGAACTCCTCGCGCATGAGCGGCAGATGTTCCAGCTCTGCCCGAAAAGGGGATACCCGGACAGGTCGTTCGGTACGCGCCGTGTCCAGTGGGCGCCGTACGGTGACGGGGTCGGCGGGCGGTGCCGCCCGGGGCCGTCCGCCGGTCTCGCGGCAAACCATTTCGCGTGTGGTCCGCCGGGCTCGGTACGATTCAGAACGCGCAGTGTCCGCTGTCGCGCCCCGTGAGTCAGGAGAGACCGGTGTCAGACGTCCGTGTGATCATCCAACGCGATTCCGAGCGGGAAGAGCGCGTGGTGACGACGGGCACTACGGCGGCCGAGCTCTTTCCCGGTGAGCGCACCGTGATCGCCGCGCGCGTGGGCGGTGAGCTGAAGGACCTCGCGTACGAGATCGGTGAGGGCGAGGTCGTCGAGCCCGTCGAGATCTCCTCCGAGGACGGCCTGGCCATTCTGCGCCACTCCACCGCGCATGTCATGGCGCAGGCCGTGCAGGAGCTGCACCCCGAGGCCAAGCTGGGCATCGGCCCTCCGGTCAAGGACGGCTTCTACTACGACTTCGATGTGGCGACCCCCTTCACCCCCGATGACCTCAAGGCCATCGAGAAGAAGATGCAGGAGATCCAGAAGCGCGGGCAGCGCTTCTCGCGTCGCGTCGTCACCGACGAGGAGGCCCGCGAGGAGCTGGCCGCCGAGCCGTACAAGCTGGAGCTCATCGGCATCAAGGGCGCCGCCTCCACCGACGACGGCGCGGATGTCGAGGTGGGCGGCGGCGAGCTGACCATCTACGACAATCTGGACGCCAAGACCGGCGAGCTGTGCTGGAAGGACCTCTGCCGCGGTCCCCACCTGCCCACCACCCGCAACATCCCGGCGTTCAAGCTGATGCGGAACGCCGCCGCGTACTGGCGTGGCAGTGAGAAGAACCCGATGCTCCAGCGCATCTACGGCACCGCGTGGCCGTCGAAGGAGGAGCTGAAGGCGCATCTGGAGTTCCTCGCCGAGGCCGAGAAGCGCGACCACCGCAAGCTCGGCAGCGAACTGGACCTGTTCTCCTTCCCCGACGAGGTCGGTTCGGGTCTCGCGGTCTTCCACCCCAAGGGCGGCGTCATCCGCCGGGCGATGGAGGACTACTCGCGCCGCCGGCACGAGGAGGAGGGCTACGAGTTCGTCTACACGCCCCACGCCACCAAGGGGAAGCTCTTCGAGAAGTCCGGGCACCTGGACTGGTACGCCGACGGCATGTACCCGCCCATGCAGCTCGACGAGGGCGTGGACTACTACCTCAAGCCCATGAACTGCCCGATGCACAACCTGGTCTTCGACGCGCGGGGCCGCTCCTACCGTGAGCTGCCGCTGCGGCTCTTCGAGTTCGGGACGGTCTACCGGTACGAGAAGTCCGGCGTCGTGCACGGACTGACCCGGGCCCGCGGCTTCACCCAGGACGACGCGCACATCTACTGCACCAAGGAGCAGATGGCGGACGAGCTGGACTCGACGCTCACCTTCGTGCTGAACCTGCTGCGCGACTACGGTCTGACCGACTTCTATCTGGAGCTGTCCACCAAGGATCCGGAGAAGTTCGTCGGCACGGACGAGGCGTGGGAGGAGGCCACCGAGGTCCTGCGGGCCGTGGCCGAGAAGCAGGGCCTGCCGCTGACCCCCGACCCGGGCGGCGCCGCGTTCTACGGTCCGAAGATCTCGGTGCAGGCGCGGGACGCCATCGGCCGTACGTGGCAGATGTCGACCGTGCAGCTGGACTTCAATCTGCCCGAGCGCTTCAACCTGGAGTACACCTCGCCGGACGGGTCCAAGCAGCGTCCCGTCATGATTCACCGCGCGCTGTTCGGCTCGATCGAGCGCTTCTTCGCGGTGCTCCTCGAACACTACGCGGGCGCGTTCCCGGCGTGGCTGGCGCCGGTGCAGGCGACGGGCATTCCGATCGGCGACGCGCACATCCCGTATCTCCAGGAGTTCGCCAAGGCGGCGCGGGCCAGGGGGCTGCGGGTCGAGGTGGACTCGTCGTCCGACCGTATGCAGAAGAAGATCAGGAACGCGCAGAAGCAGAAGGTTCCGTTCATGATCATCGCGGGTGACGAGGACATGGCCAACGGCGCCGTCTCCTTCCGCTACCGCGACGGTTCGCAGGAGAACGGGATCCCCGTCGACGAGGCCATCGCGAAGATCGCCAAGATCGTCGACGAGCGCGCCCAGGTCTGACAGGACCTTGGAGGACCGAGGACCGAGGACCGAGGACCGGTCCGGGGTCCGGGGTCCGGTTCGAGGACTCAGACCCCCGGGGAGCCCGCGCTTCCCGGGGGTTTCTCCTTGTCCTCCCTGGCGAAGACCTGGATCAGCCAGGACGAGAAGGAACCGGTCACCGCGCCGAGCAGCGCCAGCCCGCACGCCATCAGGAACACCGCGAACACCCGGCCGAGCGGCGTCACAGGCGTCACATCGCCATAGCCGACGGTGGTGATCGCCGAGCAGGCCCACCAGACCGAGTCCCCGAACGTGACGATCGTGGCCCCCGGGGCGTCATGCTCCTGCTGATAGACGGCGAGGGCGGCGGCGAAGCTCAGCAGGACGGATGTGATCCCGGCGTACGCCATCACCCGCGCGTACAGATTGAGCCGGGGGCGGTCCCGGCGCCGCTGGAGCGTCTCATAGGTGTTCACCATCCGCAGGGGCCGCAGCAGCGGCAGTACCAGTACGACGGTGTCCAGCCAGTGCGTACGGACGAACCGGAGCCCCTGGCCGCTGAGCACCAGCCGCACCCCGTAGTCCACCGCGAAGAGCACCCAGATCAGCAGGGCCACGGCCGTCGCGAGGTCGCGCCAGAACGGAGCGGCGCCTTCGTTGAGGACGCGTACCGCGTAGCAGAGGAGGAACAGCACCGAGGCCACGAGCAGCGGCAACTCCGTACGCCGCTCCCAGCCGAGCTGCCGGTCGGCACCATGTCGGACATGCATCGCCCCAGCATCGCGGGGGCCCGTCGGGCGCGGGCCCGGCGACACGCTCCACGGGGCCTAAGTCATATGCTGCACAGCATGACGAGTGAGCCGGAGCAGCAGATCGGAGTGGGGACCCAGGACGCGTTCCAGCGCCTGTGGACGCCCCATCGGATGGCCTACATCCAGGGCGAGAACAAGCCCACCGGGCCGGGCGCCGAGGACGGCTGTCCCTTCTGCTCCATCCCGTCCAAGTCGGACGAGGACGGGCTCGTGATCGCGCGCGGCGAGCGGGTGTACGCGGTGCTGAACCTCTACCCGTACAACGGCGGGCATCTGATGGTGGTGCCGTTCCGTCATGTCGCCGACTACACGGAGCTGGACGAGGCGGAGACCGCCGAGCTGGGACTGTTCACCAAGCGGGCGATGACCGCGCTCCGTACGGCGTCCGGCGCGCACGGCTTCAACATCGGCATGAACCAGGGCACGGTGGCCGGGGCCGGGATCGCCGCCCATCTGCACCAGCATGTGGTGCCGCGCTGGGGCGGCGACACCAACTTCATGCCCGTCGTCGGACATACGAAGGTGCTTCCGCAGCTGCTCGCCGACACCCGGGCGATGCTGGCCGACGCCTGGCCGCACCGCCCGTAGGCAGCGCGGCGGTGCGGCGGTGCGGCGGTGCGTCAGCGCGGCTACGCGTCGTAGGCGTCGGCCTTCTTCGGCGACAGGTCCTGCACCGCGCCGCTCAGCGAGGACGCGCGGCCCCGGAAGCGCTCGGTGTCCACGCCGTGCTCCTCCAGCACCCGCAGCGCGGCGTTGTGTGCCACCCGCAGCACCGGGGTGGCGGCGCGCATCGCGTCGTCGGCCATGAAGCGGTGGCGCCAGGGCTGATCGGCCCAGGCGTGCCGCAGGCCGAAGGGCTCGGGCAGCGACAGCTTGCCGCCGAGGAAGTCCAGGATCGGCGGATACCAGGTGAAGGGCGCGCGGACCGCGAGCCGCACCACCTCGGGCGGCTCGACCAGGGGCAGTGTCCGCGAGGTCGTCTCCCAGAACCGGACCGTCTTGGCGACCGTGACCGTCTTCGGCGAGGACTTCGTGGTGAACAGGGAGTGCACCGGGCCCAGGGCATGGCCGGTGACCTCGACGCGCAGGGTCTCGTGGAGCACGGTGACCGTGATCATCATGGTGATCACCAACTGGCCGTCCCAGAGGACGAACTGCACGCCCAGATAGTGCCGGTCGCCGCTGCCGAACTGCTGGTGGTTGCAGATCCGCTGTATCTCGTGCGGCTTGACCTGGAAGGCCTCGACGTCCTGGCCCTCGCGCCGGGACACCGAGCCGGCGCCCTCGCCGACCGCCGACACGATCCAGTGCTTCACCGAAGGCGTCGGGAAACCGCCGGAGTTGAGCGGGCCTCGCTCCAGCAGCTTCAGCTGGTCGTGGATCGCCCGTATCACGTCGTAGGCGCGGAACTGATGGATCTCCTTGCCCGCGTCCTTGGGGACCAGATCCTCGGCGAGCTGCCAGCTGCCCCAGCGGGTGCCCATGCCGAGTATGCCCTTGGAACCGGCATAGAAGACCATGTTGGACCGCTGCTCGGCGGTGAGCTTCTCCAGGCCCTGGCGCAGCGCCTCGCGGGTCGCGTCGCCAGGGTCCCCCGGCACGGCGTCGGGGATCTTGGCCCCCACGCCGCCGCCCGAGAGGAGACCGTCCCAGCGGCTACGCAGATCCTTCGCCGTCGTCTCGCAGATCCGCCTGGCGATCAGCCAGCCGACGGCGGGCGCGATGATCATGCCGCGCAGATACCAGCCGAGCACGCCGTTGAACGGCAGCGCGACCATGACGATCACGGCCAGCACCGCCACCCCGAGCAGCAGGGCGCCGCCCACCATGCCGGCCCGCTTGTCCTTGGCCCCGGCCAGCGTGCGGCGCAGTTGGAACACGCCCAGCCAGAGCAGCAGTCCGGGCAGGAACAGCACTCCGAACACCACGGTCACGGCGGTGAGTTTGGCATCACGCTCCTTGCGGATATGCGTCGCCGCCAGGGCGTGCTCCACCACGGTCTGAGGCTCCATGCCGAAGGACTGGATCAGCGCGCCACGGCCGCCGCCGAGCATCCTCAGCTGTACGGCACGGGCGAACGCCTCGCCCAGATTCGGCTCGAAGAGCGAGAACTTGCCCTTCGAGACGGAGGACTTGTGCCATTCGTTGTCGGCCTTGAGGATCTCCTGGACCGGGCTGTCCCGGTACGCGGCCGAGGCGAGGGCATGCGTCGCCGCGGTCTGTCCCGCCGAGCCCAGGAGCGGGACCTGTGCCCCCGGGCCGAAGTCGAATACGTCGTCCGCCACTGACGCCCCTTCGCCACAAGGATCCGCTGCCGCGGCCGATTTATCGGCGCGCGCACCCCGCACACCTGCTGAGCTGGGCACAGCGTAACCGGGTCGCACCCTCCGCGTCAGGAGACCTGGCGCTCTTTCGCCACGCGCGGACCCCCGGAGTCCGGAGCAGGGCAACTCGCCGGCCTCGGAGTGGACTTGCCGGAACGGACGTGTGGGCGTCGGCTCAGACCCCGACCTCCTCCTGTCCGCGCAGTCGGTCGGCGACCCCGGGCGGCATGGGCTCGTGGCGCGCGTACGACCGGCTGAAGCGGCCCGTGCCGTGCGAGACCGACCGCAGGTCCACCGCGTACCGTCCGATCTCCAGCTCCGGGACCTCGGCCTTGACCAACGTCCTTCCCGGCCCGGCCTGTTCGGTGCCGATCACCCGGCCGCGCCTGCCGGACAGATCGCTCATCACCGGACCCACGTACTCGTCGGGGACGAGGACCGCCAACTCGGCGACCGGCTCCAGCAGATGGATGGACGCGACACCCGCCGCCTCACGCAGCGCCAGCGCGCCCGCCGTCTGGAAAGCGGCGTCGGAGGAGTCCACCGAGTGGGCCTTGCCGTCCAGCAGCGTGATCCGGATGTCGACGAGCGGATGCCCCGCCGCGACCCCGCGCGCCGCCTGGAGGCGTATGCCCTTCTCGACGGAGGGAATGAACTGCCGCGGTACGGCGCCTCCCACGACCTTGTCGACGAACTCGATCCCGGACCCGGGCGGCAGCGGATCCACCTCGATCTCGCAGATCGCGAACTGTCCGTGGCCACCGGACTGCTTCACATGCCGGCCGCGCCCCGCCGAACCCTCGCCGAAGGTCTCCCGCAGCGCGACCCGGTAGGGTACGGCGTCCACCTGCACGCCGTACCGGCCGCGCAGCCGGTCGAGCGCGACCTCCTGATGAGCCTCGCCCAGGCACCAGAGCACCACCTGATGGGTGTCCTGATTCTGTTCGAGCCGCATCGTCGGGTCCTCCGCGACCAATCGCGCGAGCCCCTGCGACAGCTTGTCCTCGTCGGCCTTGCTGTGCGCCTCGACGGCCAGCGGCAGCAGCGGGTCGGGCATGGTCCAGGGCTCCACCAGGAGCGGATCGTCCGTGGCGGACAGCGTGTCCCCGGTCTCGGCGCGGGACAGTTTCCCGACACAGGCCAGATCACCGGCGACACAGTGGGCCAGCACCCGCTGTTGCTTGCCGAAGGGCGAGGAGAGCGCGCCGATCCGCTCGTCGACGTCGTGGTCCTCATGCCCCCGGTCGGTGAGGCCATGGCCCGAGACATGGACTGTCTCGTCCGGCCGCAGGGTGCCGGAGAAGACCCGTACGAGAGAGATCCTGCCGACGTACGGGTCCGAGGCGGTCTTGACCACCTCGGCGACCAGTGGGCCCTGCGGATCGCAGTGGATCTCCGGGCGCGGGGCGCCCCGCACCGTGGTCACGGCGGGGGCCGGCCGCTCCAGCGGGGTCGGGAAGCCGCCGGCGATCAGGTCGAGCATCTCGACCGTACCCAGCCCCTGCCGGGCCCCGGGCGGAGCGGGGGCCGCCGCGAGCACCGGATGGAAGACACCGCGCGCCACGGCCTTCTCCAGATCCTCGATCAGCGTCTTGACGTCGATCTCCCCGCCGCCGAGATAGCTGTCCATGAGGGTCTCGTCCTCGCTCTCCGCGATGATCCCCTCGATCAGCCGGTTGCGGGCCTCCTCGATCCGCGGCAGCTCGCCGGGTCCCGGCGCGATCTCCCGGCGCTCCCCGGTGGCGTAGTCGAAGATCTTCCGCGACAGCAGCCCCACGAGCCCGGTGGCCGGAGCGTGTCCGTCCGGTCCTTCCGCGCCGTGCACCGGGAGGTACAGGGGCAGTACGGCGTCCGGGTCGTCGCCCCCGAAGATCCGCGCGCAGGTCCGGGTCATCTCGTCGAAGCCGGTGCGCGCCGTGTCCAGATGCGTGACGACGATCGCGCGCGGCATCCCGACGGCCGCGCACTCGTCCCAGACGGTACGGGTCGCACCCGCCACGGCCTCCGCCTCCTGGGCGGCCGACACAACGAAGAGGGCCGCGTCCGCGGCGCGCAGACCGGCCCTCAGCTCCCCGACGAAATCCGCGTAGCCGGGGGTGTCCAGTAGATTGATCTTGTACCCGCCCCATTCCAGGGGCACGAGAGAGAGTTGTACCGAACGCTGCTGGCGGTGCTCGATCTCGTCGTAGTCGGAGACCGTCGCGCCGTCCTCGACCCGGCCCGCCCGGTTCACCGCTCCGGCGGTGAGCGCGAGGGCCTCGACCAGGGTGGTCTTTCCCGAACCGCTGTGGCCCACCAGCACCACGTTCCGTACGGACGCGGGCCGGTCGGCCGTCGGCGCCCTTCCGGCGGCCCCGGGGTGTATACGCGCCTTGTCGCCCATGATTCCTGCCTCTCGATCGTCCACGCGTCCGCGGTGGGACGGTGGAGAGAGGAGCGGGCCGGGTGAGCCGCGCGGCAGCTCCGGCGAGGCCCGCGCTGGTCCTTCGAGCTTCGCACTCCGGCCATGGTGCGTCCATACGTCGTACCCGGCCGTATGGTGCGGGTGCCCGGAAGTAAGGCGCCGGGGTCCTGGCTACGATGGGCCAGGTCCTGTCCGAAGGCCCACGGAGACCCACCGGGCAGGGCCCAGCCGGTGGCCGTCGGGGCCACTCGGCCCACCGAACCTCGGGAAGGCCATGCTGAACAAGTACGCGCGTGCATTCTTCACGCGTGTTCTCACACCGTTCGCCGCGTTTCTGCTCCGGCGTGGAGTAAGTCCGGACGCGGTCACGCTCATCGGTACGGCCGGAGTGATGGCGGGAGCGCTGGTCTTCTTCCCTCGCGGGGAGTTCTTCTGGGGCACCATCGTCATCACCCTCTTCGTCTTCTCCGATCTCATCGACGGCAACATGGCCAGGCAGGCGGGGATCTCCAGCCGCTGGGGCGCGTTCCTCGACTCGACCCTCGACCGGGTCGCGGACGGCGCGATCTTCGCGGGCTTCGCGCTCTGGTACGCGGGCACCGGCGACAACAACACGCTGTGCGCCGTCGCGATCTTCTGCCTGGCCAGCGGCCAGGTCGTCTCGTACACCAAGGCCCGGGGCGAGTCCATCGGACTGCCGGTGGCCGTCAACGGACTGGTCGAGCGCGCCGAGCGGCTGGTCATCTCGCTGGTCGCGGCCGGGCTCGCCGGACTGCACGGCTTCGGGGTCCCGGGCATCGACATCCTGCTGCCGATCGCCCTGTGGATCGTCGCCGTGGGCAGCCTCGTCACACTCGGCCAGCGCGTCGTCACGGTGCGCCGCGAGTCCGCCGAGGCCGACGCCGCCACCCGGAACAGCGGGGCCACCTCATGAGCGGTGTGCGCGACCGTGTGACCGACGCCCTGTACGGGCTCGGCTGGGGCACGGTCAAGAAGCTCCCGGAGCCCGTGGCCACGGCCCTCGGCCGGACCATCGCCGACACCGTGTGGAAACGGCGCGGGCCGGGCGTACTGCGCCTCGAAGCCAATCTCGCGCGTGTGGTGCCCGATGCCGGGCCCGAACGGCTCGCCGCGCTCTCCAAGGCCGGGATGCGCTCGTACACGCGCTACTGGATGGAGTCCTTCCGGCTGCCCGCCTGGAGCACGCGACGGGTACGCGAGAGCGTCGAGATCAAGGACATCCACCTGCTGATGGAGGGACTCGCCTCCGGCCGCGGCGTCGTGCTCGCCCTGCCGCACATGGCCAACTGGGACCTGGCGGGGGCGTGGCTCACCCGCGGCCAGGGCGTGCCGTTCACGACGGTCGCCGAGCGGCTCAAGCCCGAGACGCTGTACGACCGGTTCGTCGCCTACCGCGAGAGCCTGGGCATGGAGGTGCTGCCGCACACCGGCGGCTCCGCCTTCGGCCGGCTCGCGCGCCGGCTGCGGAGCGGCGGTCTGGTCTGTCTGGTCGCCGACCGCGATCTGTCGTCGTCCGGTATCGAGGTCGACTTCTTCGGGGACGCCACCCGGATGCCCGCGGGTCCCGCGCTGCTCGCCCAGCAGACCGGGGCGCTGCTGATGCCGGCGGCGCTCTGGTTCGACGATTCGACGGTCATGCGGGGACGGGTGTATCCGGCGATCGAGGTGCCCGGGACAGGTACCCGCGCCGAGAAGACGTCTGTGATGACACAGGCGATGGCCGATGCCTTCGCCGACGGAATCGCCGAGCACCCGGAGGACTGGCACATGCTGCAGCGACTGTGGCTCAAAGACCTGGAGCGGGGGCCCGAGTGAGGATCGGCATCGTCTGCCCGTACTCCTGGGACGTACCGGGCGGCGTCCAGTTCCACATCAGGGACCTGGCGGAACATCTGATCGGGCTCGGACACGAGGTGTCCGTACTGGCCCCCGCGGACGACGAGACCCCGCTCCCGCCGTACGTCGTCTCGGCCGGCCGCGCCGTGCCCGTCCCGTACAACGGCTCGGTCGCCCGGCTGAACTTCGGTTTCCTCTCGGCGGCACGGGTACGGCGATGGCTGCACGACGGCGCTTTCGACGTGATCCATATCCATGAGCCGACCGCGCCCTCGCTCGGTCTGCTCACCTGCTGGGCCGCGCAGGGCCCCATCGTCGCGACGTTCCACACGTCGAACCCCCGCTCGCGCGCGATGATCGCGGCGTACCCGATCCTCCAGCCCGCGCTGGAGAAGATCAGCGCGCGGATCGCGGTGAGCGAGTACGCGCGACGGACGCTGGTCGAGCATCTGGGCGGCGACGCCGTGGTCATTCCGAACGGTGTCGACGTCGACTTCTTCGCCAAGGCCGAGGTCGATCCGGCCTGGCAGGGGCGGACCATCGGCTTCATCGGCCGGATCGACGAGCCGCGCAAGGGCCTGCCCGTGCTGATGAACGCCCTCCCGAAGATCCTCGCCGTCTACCCGGAGACACGGCTGCTGGTGGCCGGGCGCGGGGACGAGAAGGAGGCGGTGGGGTCGCTTCCCAAGGAGATGCGGGAGCGCGTCGAATTCCTCGGGATGGTCAGCGACGAGGACAAGGCGCGGCTGCTGCGCAGCGTCGACCTGTACGTCGCGCCCAACACGGGCGGCGAGAGCTTCGGCATCATCCTCGTCGAGGCGCTGTCGGCGGGCGCGGCGGTGCTGGCGAGCGATCTGGACGCGTTCGCGCAGGTCCTGGACCAGGGCGCGGCGGGCGAGCTGTTCACGAACGAGGACGCGGACGCGCTGGCGGGGGCGGCGGTACGGCTGCTGGGCGACACGGGGCGGCGCGCGGAGCTGCGGGAGCGGGGGAGCGCGCATGTGCGGCGCTTCGACTGGTCGACGGTGGCGGCGGACATCCTGGCGGTGTACGAGACGGTGACGGACGGGGCGGCGTCGGTGGCGGCGGACGAACGGACGGGGCTGGTGGGTCGCTTGTGGCGGCGTGGGGAGAGCGGCTCGTCGTCGAACGAGGCGCTGTTCCTGGGCGGATAGCCCCGCGGGTGCGGGGCGTTCCGCTCGGACCCCGGACCCCGGCACCCGGTACCACCACCCACGCACCGCACCCGCACCCCCGCCGGAGGCGCCCACCGCACCACGACCCCCCGCCGGAAGGCGATACCGTTGCCCGTTGTGATCGAGACCCTTATCTGGATCGTCGTCGCCGTCGTCGCGATCGGCCTCTACCTCAGCTGGACCGCCGGCCGCCTCGACCGCCTCCACGCCCGCATCGACGCCGCCCGCGCCGCCCTCGACGCCCAGTTGCTGCGGCGTGCCTCGATCACTCAGGAACTGGCCTCTTCCGGCGTGCTCGATCCGGCGGCGTCGATCGTCCTCTATCAGGCCGCGCACGCCGCCCGGCAGGCCGAGGAGGAGCAACGGGAGGTCGCGGAGAGCGAGTTGAGCCAGGCGCTGCGGGCCGTCTTCGGGGAGGCCGCGCAGGTGGAGGCGGTACAGGCCGCCCCCGGGGGCGAGGACGCCGCCGGGGAGCTCGCCGCCGCGGTGCGGCGGGTACCCATGGCGCGGCGGTTCCACAACGACTCGGTACGCGCGGCCCGCGCCCTGCGGCGGCACCGCAAGGTCCGCTGGTTCCGGCTCGCCGGCCACGCGCCGTTTCCGCTCGCGTTCGAGATGGACGACGAGCCGCCGGTCGCGCTGGCCGACCGGCCGGCCTGAGCCCGCGAAACGAGCCACCGCCTGGTTATTGGCCCTTGCTGTGGACTGGTCGCGGGGCGTTTTCTTGGGGTGCACTTCCCCATCCTTTTCAGCCAGTGAGGTCGCTCCGTGTCCACCACGCTTCCCCCCGTTCCCCAGTCCCCCGAAACCGGCACCGCGCGGGTGAAGCGCGGTATGGCCGAGCAGCTCAAGGGGGGTGTGATCATGGACGTCGTCACGCCGGAGCAGGCGAAGATCGCCGAGGACGCCGGAGCGGTCGCCGTGATGGCGCTGGAGCGGGTGCCCGCCGATATCCGCAAGGACGGCGGCGTTGCCCGGATGTCCGACCCGGACATGATCGAGGGCATCATCGACGCGGTCTCGATCCCGGTGATGGCCAAGTCCCGGATCGGCCACTTCGTGGAGGCCCAGGTCCTTCAGTCGCTCGGTGTGGACTACATCGACGAGTCCGAGGTGCTGACCCCGGCCGACGAGGTCAACCACTCCGACAAGTGGGCGTTCACCACGCCCTTCGTCTGTGGGGCCACCAACCTGGGTGAGGCGCTGCGCCGGATCGGCGAGGGCGCCGCCATGATCCGCTCCAAGGGGGAGGCGGGCACCGGCAATGTCGTCGAGGCGGTCAGGCATCTGCGGCAGATCAAGAACGAGATCGCCAGGCTGCGCGGGTTCGACGACAACGAGCTGTACGCCGCAGCCAAGGAGCTGCGCGCGCCGTACGAGATCGTCAAGGAGGTCGCGGCGCTCGGCAAGCTGCCGGTGGTGCTGTTCTCCGCGGGTGGTGTCGCCACCCCCGCCGACGCCGCGCTGATGCGCCAGCTCGGCGCAGAGGGCGTCTTCGTCGGGTCCGGCATCTTCAAGTCCGGTGACCCGGCCAAGCGCGCCGCGGCGATCGTGAAGGCCACCACCTTCTACGACGACCCGAAGGTCATCGCGGAGGCGTCCCGTGACTTGGGCGAGGCCATGGTCGGCATCAACTGCGACACCCTTCCCGAGGCCGAGCGCTACGCGAACCGTGGCTGGTAACCCGCGATGAACACCCCTGTGATCGGCGTCCTGGCACTTCAGGGCGACGTCCGGGAACATCTGGCGGCCCTGGCGGCGGCGGGAGCCGAGGCCAGGACCGTCAGGCGCCCGACCGAACTCGACGGCGTCGAGGGGCTGGTGATCCCGGGCGGCGAGTCCACCACGATGTCCAAGCTGGCCGCGCTCTTCGGCATGCTGGAGCCGCTGCGGGAGCGCGTGAGGGCCGGGATGCCGGTCTACGGCACCTGCGCCGGGATGATCATGCTCGCCGAGAAGATCCTCGATCCGCGCTCGGGCCAGGAGACGGTCGGCGGGATCGACATGATCGTCCGACGGAACGCCTTCGGCCGGCAGAACGAGTCCTTCGAGGCGGCTGTCGAGGTCAGCGGTGTGGACGGCGGTCCCGTGGAAGGGGTCTTCATCCGGGCCCCCTGGGTCGAATCGGTCGGCGCGGAGGTGCGGGTGCTCGCGGAGTACGGTGGCCATGTCGTCGCCGTACGGCAGGGCAACGCCCTCGCCACCTCGTTCCATCCGGAGCTGACGGGCGACCACAGGCTGCACCGGTTCTTCACGGACATGGTGCGCTCCGCGCGGTGACCGGATCCCGGTAGGATCGCTGCCGAACGGAGCAGGATGGGTTACGCGAAGGAGACAGGCAGATGTCCGGCCACTCTAAATGGGCTACGACGAAGCACAAGAAGGCCGTGATCGATGCCAAGCGCGGCAAGCTCTTCGCGAAGCTGATCAAGAACATCGAGGTCGCGGCCCGTACGGGGGGCGCCGATGTCGACGGAAACCCGACCCTCTTCGACGCCATCCAGAAGGCGAAGAAGAGTTCGGTGCCGAACAAGAACATCGACTCGGCCGTCAAGCGCGGCGCCGGTCTGGAGGCCGGTGGCGCCGACTACGAGACGATCATGTACGAGGGATACGGCCCGAACGGTGTCGCGGTGCTCATCGAGTGTCTGACCGACAACCGCAACCGCGCCGCCTCCGACGTCCGCGTCGCCATGACCCGTAACGGTGGCTCGATGGCCGACCCGGGCTCCGTCTCGTATCTCTTCAACCGCAAGGGCGTCGTGATCGTCCCCAAGGGCGAGCTGGGCGAGGACGATGTCCTGGGCGCGGTGCTCGACGCGGGCGCCGAGGAGGTCAATGACCTCGGCGAGTCCTTCGAGGTGCTCAGCGAGGCGACCGATCTGGTCGCGGTCCGCACCGCGCTCCAGGAGGCGGGTATCGACTACGACTCCGCCGACGCCAACTTCGTCCCGACCATGCAGGTCGAGCTGGACGAGGAGGGTGCGCGCAAGATCTTCAAGCTGATCGACGCCCTTGAGGACAGCGACGACGTACAGAACGTCTTCGCCAACTTCGATGTCTCCGACGATGTGATGGAGAAGGTCGACGCCTGACGGTCACGGCTGACACGGCTTCATCTGACGGGCCGACGGGACACGCCTTCCCGTCGGCCCGTCGCGTTGTCAGTGACGACCGATACTGTGCTGATCAGCGGGAACATGTGACCGAGGGAGGGGGGTGCCATGCGGGTGCTGGGAGTTGACCCCGGGCTGACCCGGTGCGGTGTGGGGGTCGTCGAGGGCGTCGCGGGCCGTCCGCTGGCCATGCTCGGCGTCGGCGTGGTCCGTACGCCGGCGGACGCGGAGGCCGGCCAGCGGCTCGTCGCCATCGAGCAGGGCATCGAGGCCTGGCTGGACGAGCACCGGCCCGAACTCGTCGCGGTGGAGCGGGTGTTCGCCCAGCACAATGTGCGTACGGTCATGGGCACCGCGCAGGCCAGCGCGATCGCCATGCTCTGCGCCGCGCGCCGCGGCATCCCCGTGGCGCTGCACACCCCCAGCGAGGTCAAGGCTGCCATCACCGGCAGTGGCCGTGCGGACAAGGCCCAGGTCGGTGCGATGGTGACCCGGCTGCTGCGCCTCGACGCCCCGCCGAAGCCGGCCGACGCCGCCGACGCCCTGGCGCTCGCCATCTGCCATATCTGGCGTGCCCCCGCGCTGCACCGGCTTCAGCGGGCGCGGGAGGCGGCCCGTCCCTCCCGTATCCCCACCACCGCATCCGTACGGAAGGTCACGCGATGATCGCTTTCGTCAGCGGCCCGGTCGCCGCCCTCGCCCCGACCACGGCGGTGGTCGAGGTCGGCGGCGTCGGCATGGCCGTCCAGTGCACGCCCGGCACGCTCGCCGGGCTGCGCGTCGGCCAGGAGGCGAGGCTCGCCACGTCCCTGGTCGTGCGGGAGGACTCGCTGACCCTGTACGGCTTCGCGGACGACGACGAACGCCAGATCTTCGAGCTGTTGCAGACGGCGAGCGGGGTGGGCCCCAGGCTGGCGCAGGCCATGCTCGCCGTGCACAGCCCGGACGCGCTGCGCGTCGCGGTCTCCACGGGCGACGAGAAGGCGCTGACGGCGGTCCCCGGCATCGGCAAGAAGGGCGCCCAGAAGCTGCTGCTCGAATTGAAGGACCGGCTCGGCGAGCCGGTCGCCACGGTCGGCTGGCAGGGCGTCGGCTCCGCCGTCACCGCCTCCTGGAGCGACCAGCTGCACGCCGCCCTGATCGGACTCGGCTATGCCACCCGCGAGGCCGACGACGCGGTCGCGCTGGTCACCCCGCAGGCCGAGGCGGCGCTCGCCGAGGGGGCGCAGCCGCCCGTGCCGCGACTGCTGCGGGCCGCGCTCCAGAGTCTGAACAGAACGCGTTGAGCCGGCGCTGCCCGCCCCTCAGCGCCGTACGTCAAGGGCCGTCCAGCGACGCGCCCCTTTCCCGAGGTGAAACAGAGTGAACTGGGACGACAGCAGTGGCGGGACGCCGCCGGACGATTTCGCCGACCGGCTCGTCGGCTCGTCCGCCGATGGCGAGGACCAGGCCGTCGAGGCGGCGCTGCGGCCCAAGTCGCTGGGTGAGTTCGTCGGCCAGGAGCGGGTGCGAGAGCAGCTCGACCTGGTGCTGAAGGCCGCCCTGGCGCGTGGCGCGACCGCCGATCACGTGCTGCTCTCCGGCGCCCCCGGGCTCGGCAAGACCACCCTTTCCATGATCATCGCCGCCGAGATGAACGCCCCGATCCGGATCACCTCGGGGCCCGCCATCCAGCACGCCGGCGATCTCGCGGCGATCCTCTCCTCCCTCCAGGAGGGCGAGGTCCTCTTCCTGGACGAGATCCACCGGATGTCCCGGCCCGCCGAGGAAATGCTCTACATGGCGATGGAGGACTTCCGGGTCGACGTCATCGTCGGCAAGGGCCCGGGCGCCACCGCCATCCCGCTGGAGCTGCCACCGTTCACCCTGGTGGGCGCCACGACCCGGGCCGGACTGCTGCCGCCCCCGCTGCGCGACCGCTTCGGTTTCACCGGTCATATGGAGTTCTACGAGAGCGCGGAGCTGGAGCGCGTGATCCACCGCTCCGCCCATCTCCTCGACCTGGAGATCGATGCCGAGGGCGCGGCGGAGATCGCGGGGCGCTCGCGCGGCACGCCCCGTATCGCCAACCGGCTGCTGCGGCGCGTACGCGACTACGCGCAGGTCAAGGCCGACGGAGTCATCAACCGCGAGGTGGCGGCCGTGGCCCTCGGGGTGTACGAGGTCGACGCCCGCGGCCTCGACCGGCTCGACCGCGCCGTGCTGAAAGCCCTGCTCAAGCTCTTCGGCGGCGGCCCCGTCGGGCTGTCGACCCTGGCGGTGGCCGTGGGGGAGGAGCGCGAGACGGTCGAGGAGGTCGCGGAGCCCTTTCTCGTACGGGAGGGGCTGCTCGCACGCACTCCGCGCGGCCGGGTCGCCACCCCCGCCGCCTGGGCACACCTGGGGCTCGTCCCGCCTCAGCAGGCCCCCGGAGCGAGCGGACAACAGGGTCTGTTCGGGGCGTGAGGGCGACGACACTCGCGCGGTGAGGAACCCCGGTGCGATGCTGGGCGTTGTTCCAACGAAGCGGACTCGCTTAGACTCCGCCGATGCCGCCCTTCCGGGCCGGCATGCCCACCCCCGTATACCAGGCCGCTCGACAGCGCGGTCGTGCGAAGGAAGTTCCCTCCCGTGAGTCTCGTGACCCTCCTCCCCTTCATCGTGCTCATCGGGGCCATGTTCCTGATGACCCGGTCCGCCAAGAAGAAGCAGCAGGCCGCCGCACAGATGCGCGACGAAATGCAGCCCGGCACCGGCGTCCGCACCATCGGGGGCATGTACGCCACCGTCAAGGAGGTGCACGACGACACGGTCCTTCTGGAGGTCGCTCCAGGCGTCCACGCCGTCTACGCCAAGAACGCCATCGGCGCCGTCCTGGACGACGACGAGTACAACCGCATCGTGCACGGCGACGACGACCTCAAGCTCGACGCCCCGGTCGTCCCGGATGACGCCTCCTCGCTGACCGAGGCCGACGGCACCCCGGACGACGCCAAGATCGACCTGGGCAAGAAGCCCGAGGCCGACGACGCCGAGCCCAAGGACGGCAAGGCCGACGGCGAGGCCGGCGCGAAGTAGTCCCGACCGTGCCGACGGGCCGCTCCGCGGCCCGTCGCGGCGTACGGTTGCGCTGGAATTCTGCGGGGGCAGGTCCCCACTACACTTCGTGGCCGCTCCGGCGCACACCCGGCGTGGGGCGGTTGGACAGGGAGAAACGAGAAGGTGGCAGCACCTAATAAGGGCCGCAGGCAAGCGGGGTCCCCAGGCAGGCCAGGGCGCACCCTGGCGCTGTTCCTGATTGCCATGGTCGCCCTCACGGGCGGGATGTTCTGGTCCGGGCATGTCACGCCACGCCTGGGGATCGACCTCGCCGGCGGCACGAGCATCACGCTCCAGGCGAAGAACACGCCGGGCCAGCCGAACGCGATCAACAAGACGAACATGGACACCGCCGTCAGCATCATCGAGCGGCGTGTCAACGGTCTTGGTGTCTCGGAGGCCGAGGTCCAGACCCAGGGCAGCAGCAACATCATCGTCAACATCCCCAAGGGGACGAACGAGAAGCAGGCCCGCGATCAGGTCGGCACCACGGCCCAGCTGTACTTCCGGCCGGTACTGACGGTCGCCGCGGGCGGCCCGGCCGCTCCGGCGCCCTCCACCAGCGGCTCCCCGAGCGGTTCTCCGAGCGGCTCCCCTTCTCCCTCCGCGGGCAACCCGTCGAGCGACGAGTCGGCCGGTAACCCCGACCCGTCGGCGAGCTCCACCGCTCAGGGCCGTGCCGTCACGGACGCACTGAAGGACGAGACGCCCTCCCCGGGCGCGTCCGACTCGGACAAGCCCGCCTCCACGGAGAGCCCCGACCCCGCCGCCACGCCTTCCGCCGACCCGGCCACGGCCGCGCTGGAGAAGAAGTTCACGGACCTGGACTGCACCGACAAGACCGCGCGCACCAAGGCCAACCAGGGAGCCACGCCCAAGGACACGATCGTGGCCTGTGGCACCAACTCAGGCGGGGAGTGGGAGAAGTACATCCTCGGCCCGGCCGAGCTGGAGGGCACGGACGTCGACGACGCCAAGGGCGTTCTCGACCAGCAGCGTGGCATGTGGATCGTCACGATGGACTTCAGCAGTGGCGGTACGAAGAAGTTCCAGTCCATCACCGGCAAGCTCTCCCAGCAGCAGCCGCCGATGAACCAGTTCGCCATCGTGCTCGACGGCAATGTCGTCTCGGCGCCCTCGGTGAGCCAGACGCTCGGCGGCAGCGCCGAGATCTCGGGCAGCTTCACCCAGCAGTCCGCCCAGGACCTGGCCAACATCCTGTCCTATGGCGCGCTGCCCCTCACCTTCCAGGAGCAGAGCGCCACGACGGTCACCGCCGCGCTCGGCGGTGAGCAGCTCCAGGCGGGCCTGATCGCCGGCGCCATCGGCCTCGCTCTGGTGGTCATCTATCTGGTCGCCTACTACCGCGGCCTCGCCGGTATCGCGATCGTCAGCCTCGGCGCCTCGGGCATCATGACGTACACGATCATGTCGCTGCTCGGACCGGGTATCGGCTTCGCGCTGAACCTGCCCGCCGTGTGTGGCGCGATCGTCGCCATCGGTATCACCGCGGACTCGTTCATCGTCTACTTCGAGCGCATCCGCGACGAGATCCGCGAGGGCCGCACGCTCAGGCCCGCCGTCGAACGGGCCTGGCCGCGCGCCCGGCGCACGATCCTGGTCTCCGACTTCGTTTCGTTCCTCGCCGCCGCCGTGCTGTTCCTCGTCACGGTCGGCAAGGTCCAGGGCTTCGCGTTCACCCTCGGCCTCACCACGCTCCTCGACGTGGTCGTGGTGTTCTTCTTCACCAAGCCGGTGATGACGATCCTGGCTCGCACGAAGTTCTTCGCCAGCGGCCATGCCTGGTCCGGACTGGACCCGAAGCGGCTCGGCGCCAAGCCCCCGCTGCGCCGCTCCCGCCGTGTCAGCGCTCACACCGACCCGAAGGAGGCGTGAGATGTCGCGACTCGGCGCACTCGGCGCCCGGCTCTACCGCGGCGAAGTCGGCTACGACTTCATCGGGAAGCGCAAGTTCTGGTACGCGCTCTCGGTCCTGATCACCATCACGGCCATCGCGGGCGTGATGGTGCGCGGCCTCAACATGGGCATCGAGTTCAAGGGGGGTGCCGTCTTCACCATCCCGAGCACGAGCGTCTCCGTGACGCAGGCCCGGGCGGACGCCCAAGAGGCCTCCGGCCATGACGCGATCGTCCAGAAGCTCGGCAACGGCAGCATGCGGATCCAGGTCACCGAACTGGACACCAAGCAGGCCGACAGCGTGCGGACGCAGCTCGCCAAGGATCTGGACGTCAACGAGGCGGACATCAACGCCGACCTCGTCGGTCCGAGCTGGGGCGCGACCATCGCCAACAAGGCCTGGACGGGCCTGGCGATCTTCATGATCCTCGTGGTGATCTATCTGGCGATCGCCTTCGAATGGCGCATGGCGGTCGCGGCACTGATCGCGCTGATCCATGACCTCACCATCACCGTCGGTGTGTACGCACTGGTCGGCTTCGAGGTCACCCCGGGTACGGTGATCGGTCTGCTCACCATCCTCGGTTACTCCCTCTACGACACCGTCGTCGTCTTCGACAGTCTCAAGGAGGGGTCGAAGGGGATCACCAAGCAGACCCGCTGGACCTACAGCGAGGTCGCCAACCGCTCGATCAACAGCACGCTGGTGCGTTCCATCAACACCACCGTGGTCGCGCTGCTGCCGGTCGCCGGGCTGCTCTTCATCGGCGGCGGTTTCCTCGGCGCCGGCATGCTGAACGACATCTCGCTCTCGCTCTTCGTCGGCCTCGCCGCCGGTGCGTACTCCTCGATCTTCATCGCCACGCCGCTCGTCGCCGACCTGAAGGAACGCGACCCGCAGATCAAGGCGCTGAAGAAGCGGGTGCTCGCCAAGCGGGCCTCCGCCGCCGCGAAGGAGGAGTCGGCCGAGGGGTCCTCGGACGACGCCGGCGCCGTCGAGGACGGCCCGGAGGACGCGGTTCCGGGAGCACCGGCACCGGCGGCCGCTGTCGCCGGTCAACGGGGCAGGGGCGGCCGTGGCCGCCCGTCGGGTTCGGGGAGGCGTCGGTGACCGACACCAGTACGCGGGAGCTGCTTCTCAGCCGCATCCGTGATGTCGCGGACTACCCCGAGCCGGGCGTGGTCTTCAAGGACATCACTCCGCTGCTGGCCGACCCGAAGGCCTTCACCGCGCTGACCGACGCGCTCGCGGAACTGTGCGCGCGGTGTGGCGCGACGAAGATCGTGGGCCTGGAGGCCCGCGGCTTCATCCTGGCGGCCCCTGTGGCGGTCCGGGCAGGCGTCGGCTTCATCCCCGTACGCAAGGCGGGCAAGCTCCCCGGCGCGACGCTGTCGCAGGCGTACGAGCTGGAGTACGGCTCCGCGGAGATCGAGGTCCACGCGGAGGACCTGGACCAGGACGACCGGGTTCTCGTCATCGACGACGTGCTGGCCACCGGCGGTACGGCCGAGGCCTCGCTGGAGCTGGTCCGGCGGGCCGGCGCCGAGGTGGTGGGCGTCGCGGTCCTGATGGAGCTGGGTTTCCTGGGCGGCCGGGCCAGGCTGGAGCCCGCGCTGCGCGGAGCCCCGCTGGAGGCTCTGATCACGCTCTGAGCGGCCCTGTGAGGCGTACGGACGGGCACCCGGGAACAACCGGGTGCCCGTCCGTCGTTCTGTGGGCTCCAGGATCCTGGGGCGAGAGGTACGCCCGAGGTCGATACGATGGAACCTCCGGGCCTGACCGGGGGACCTGGATCCGCACGAGGAGCGCCCTTGCCAGAAGAGGTCCAGCCACTGGCCGCCGCAACGCCCGATCACTCCGCCGAGCAGGCAGCGGCGGCATCAGCCGTGTCGCGGCACAAGGCCGCGGTCGCGGCGGAGGAGAAGGCCGCCCGCGCGTCCGCGGAGACCTCGGACGCGCTCCCCGCGGGTGCGTCCCCGGCGCCCCTGCCCACCGCGCCCTCGGAGCGCCCCGGCACGCCCGTCAGCGCCCCCAAGCCCGGCCCCACGGCCACGCCGCGCTCCGGCGGGTCCTCCAATCGTGTACGGGCCCGGCTCGCCCGGCTCGGGGTGCAGCGCTCGTCGCCCTACAACCCGGTGCTCGAACCGCTCCTGCGGACCGTGCGGGGCAACGACCCGAAGATCGAGACCGCCACGCTCCGCCAGATCGAGCGCGCCTACCAGGTCGCCGAGCGCTGGCACCGCGGTCAGAAGCGCAAGAGCGGCGACCCGTACATCACCCATCCGCTCGCGGTGACGACGATCCTCGCGGAGCTGGGCATGGACCCGGCCACTCTGATGGCGGGTCTGCTGCACGACACCGTCGAGGACACCGAGTACGGGCTCGACACCCTGCGCCGTGACTTCGGCGACCAGGTGGCGCTGCTCGTCGACGGCGTCACCAAGCTCGACAAGGTCAAGTTCGGCGAGGCGGCGCAGGCGGAGACCGTACGCAAGATGGTCGTCGCCATGGCCAAGGACCCCCGGGTCCTGGTCATCAAGCTCGCCGACCGGCTGCACAACATGCGCACCATGCGCTATCTCAAGCGGGAGAAGCAGGAGAAGAAGGCCCGCGAGACGCTGGAGATCTACGCGCCCCTGGCCCATCGGCTGGGCATGAACACCATCAAGTGGGAGCTGGAGGACCTCGCCTTCGCGATCCTCTACCCGAAGATGTACGACGAGATCGTCCGGCTCGTCGCGGAGCGCGCCCCCAAGCGGGACGAGTATCTGGCCATAGTGACCGACGAGGTCCAGTCGGATCTGCGCGCCGCCCGGATCAAGGCCACCGTCACCGGTCGGCCGAAGCACTACTACAGCGTCTACCAGAAGATGATCGTCCGCGGCCGGGACTTCGCGGAGATCTACGACCTGGTGGGCATTCGCGTCCTCGTCGACACCGTCCGTGACTGCTACGCGGCGCTCGGCACCGTCCACGCGCGATGGAATCCGGTCCCCGGCCGGTTCAAGGACTACATCGCGATGCCCAAGTTCAACATGTACCAGTCGCTGCACACGACGGTGATCGGACCCAACGGCAAGCCCGTCGAGCTCCAGATCCGTACGTTCGACATGCACCGCCGCGCCGAGTACGGCATCGCCGCGCACTGGAAGTACAAGCAGGAGGCCGTCGCGGGCGCCTCCAAGGTGCGTACGGACGTGCCGAAGAACGCGGGCAAGGGCGCCGGCCAGGACACCGTCAACGACATGGCGTGGCTGCGCCAGCTGCTGGACTGGCAGAAGGAGACCGAGGACCCCAGCGAGTTCCTGGAGTCGCTCCGCTTCGACCTGTCCCGCAACGAGGTCTTCGTCTTCACGCCCAAGGGCGATGTCATAGCGCTGCCCGCCGGTGCCACACCCGTCGACTTCGCGTACGCCGTACACACAGAAGTCGGCCACCGCACCATAGGAGCACGGGTCAACGGGCGGCTCGTACCGCTCGAATCGACGCTGGACAACGGCGATCTGGTGGAGGTCTTCACCTCCAAGGCGTCCGGGGCGGGTCCCTCGCGGGACTGGCTCGGCTTCGTCAAGTCGCCACGGGCCAGGAACAAGATCCGCGCCTGGTTCTCCAAGGAGCGCCGCGACGAGGCGATCGAGCAGGGCAAGGACGCCATCGCGCGGGCCATGCGCAAACAGAACCTGCCGATCCAGCGCATCCTCACCGGCGACTCGCTGGTCACGCTCGCGCACGAGATGCGCTATCCCGACATCTCGTCCCTGTACGCGGCGATCGGCGAGGGCCATGTGGCCGCGCAGGGCGTCGTGCAGAAGCTCGTGCAGGCCCTCGGCGGCGAGGAGGCGGCCAACGAGGACATCGCCGAGAGCGCCCCGCCCTCGCACGGCCGCGGCAAACGCCGCGCCAACGCCGACCCGGGTGTGGTCGTCAAGGGCGTCGAGGACGTCTGGGTCAAGCTCGCCCGCTGCTGTACGCCGGTCCCGGGCGACCCGATCATCGGCTTCGTCACGCGCGGCAGTGGAGTCTCGGTGCACCGCGCCGACTGCGTCAATGTCGACTCGCTCTCCCAGCAGCCCGAGCGGATCCTCGAAGTCGAGTGGGCGCCGACCCAGTCGTCGGTCTTCCTGGTCGCCATCCAGGTCGAGGCGCTGGACCGCTCCCGGCTGCTGTCGGACGTCACCCGCGTCCTGTCCGACCAGCATGTGAACATCCTGTCCGCGGCCGTCCAGACCTCCCGCGACCGGGTCGCCACCTCCCGTTTCACCTTCGAGATGGGCGATCCGAAGCACCTGGGACACGTATTGAAGGCGGTACGGGGCGTGGAGGGCGTCTACGACGTCTACCGGGTCACCTCGGCGCGCAGGCCGTAAGCCGTACGAACAGGCCATGGGCCATGGGCCGTGCAGAGGACAACAGCGAAGGGGCTCCCCGCAGCGGATGCGGGGAGCCCCTTCGCCTGTCGGACGCGAGCCGAGCGGGTCCGGTCAGCCGCCGAACTCCTGGAGACCCTTCAGGGCCTGGTCCAGCAGGGCCTGCCGGCCCTCCAACTCCTTGACGAGCTTGTCCGCCTTGGCGTTGTTGCCCGCCGCGCGCGCCGCGTCGATCTGCGTACGCAACTTGTCCACCGCGCCCTGGAGCTGACCCGTCAGACCCGCGGCGCGTGCCCGCGCCTCCGGGTTCGTCCGGCGCCACTCGTTCTCCTCGGACTCCTGAAGCGCCCGCTCCACCGCGTGCATCCGGCCCTCGACCTTGGGCCGGGCGTCACGCGGTACATGGCCGACGGCCTCCCAGCGCTCATTGAGCGCCCGGAACGCGGCCCTGGCCGCCTTGAGGTCGGTGACCGGCACCAGCCGCTCCGCCTCGGTCGCGAGATCCTCCTTGATCTTGAGGTTCTCGGTCTGCTCGGCGTCCCGCTCGGCGAAGACCTCCCCGCGCGCGGCGAAGAAGACGTCCTGGGCGCCGCGGAAGCGGTTCCACAGCTCGTCCTCGGCCTCGCGCTGGGCGCGGCCCGCCGCCTTCCACTCGGTCATCAGCTCGCGGTAGCGGGCGGCCGTACCGCCCCAGTCGGTGGAGCCGGACAGCGATTCGGCCTCCGCGACCAGCTTCTCCTTGGCCTTACGGGCGTCCTCGCGCTGCGCGTCGAGCGCCGCGAAGTGGGCCTTGCGGCGCTTGGAGAACGCGGAACGGGCGTGCGAGAAGCGGTGCCACAGCTCGTCGTCGGACTTCCGGTCCAGCCTCGGCAGGCCCTTCCAGGTGTCCACCAGCGCCCGCAGCCGCTCACCGGCCGACCGCCACTGGTCGCTCTGCGCCAGCTCTTCCGCCTCGGTGACCAGCGCCTCCTTGGCGTGACGCGCCTCGTCAGTCTGCTTCGCCCGCTGCGCCTTGCGCTCCTCACGGCGCGAATCGACCGTCGCCACCAGCGCGTCGAGCCGCTTGCGCAGTGCTTCGAGATCGCCCACGGCGTGGTGCTCGTCGACCTGGCCTCGCAGATGCTCGATCGCCGTCGTCGCATCCTTCGAGGACAGATCGGTGGTCTTCACCCGCCGTTCGAGGAGGCCGATCTCGACAACCAGGCCCTCGTACTTGCGCTCGAAATAGGCCAGAGCCTCCTCCGGAGAGCCAGCCTGCCACGATCCGACGACCTGCTCGCCGTCGGCCGTACGCACGTACACGGTGCCCGTCTCATCGACACGGCCCCACGGGTCGCTGCTCACAGCGCCTCCTCCACCTGATGTCCGTGAGGGGTATGGCCCCCGGGCATCATCCACAGTTTCCTGGGACGGGCTGCGCCCGCCCTGCACAACGCCAATCTAGGCGACCGGCCGCCCGGCTGTCCGCACTCAGCACGGCCGAAATTCACAGGGTCACGCCTTGTCGACCGTGCCCTTCTCCACGGTGACGGTCTTCTTGGGCGCGCCGTCGCCCGTGCCACCGTCCACTCCGGCCTTCGCCACCGCTTCCACCGTCTTCAGGCCGGTGTCGTCCAGGGTCCCGAACGGCGTGTAGCTGGGCGGGAGTTTGGTGTCCTTGTAGACGAGGAAGAACTGGCTGCCGCCGGTGTGCGGCTGGCCGGTATTGGCCATCGCGACCGTCCCCGCCGGGTACGTGACCGAGCCGTCGGCGCCCGCCTTGCCCAGAGCCGTCAGATTCTCGTCCTCGATCGTGTAGCCGGGACCGCCGGTGCCGTCGCCCTTCGGGTCGCCGCACTGGAGCACGAAGATCCCCTCGGTGGTCAGCCGGTGACACTTCGTGTTGTCGAAGTACTTCTTGTCCGCGAGCGCCTTGAACGAGTTCACCGTGTGCGGTGTCTTCTTGGCGTCCATCGCGATGGAGATGTCGCCCTGGCTCGTCTTGAGCGCCATCGTGTACGTGGCGTTCTTGTCGATGGTCATCTTCGGCTCGGGCTCGCCGCTCTCGCTCGGCGAGGGCGAGGCGGTGGCCGAGGCGCTCGATTCCGGACTGGCGGCCTTGTCGCTGGTGTCGCCGTCCGACAGACCGACCGAGGCGTATGCCGCGGCTCCCGCGAGCACCACCACGGCAAGCACCGACGCGATGATGACGTTGCGGCGCTTCGCCTTCTGCCGGGCCTCGGTCCGGCGCTGCTGCTGCCGCTCGAACTTCTCCCGGGCGAGCTGCCGCCGCCGCTGATCGCTGTTGACCACCGGGTCCACTCCTCGTATCTGTGTGTGATCCTGTCCGGCCTGATTCCGGGCCTGCCAGACAGGCCCGAGCCCGTACGGTATATGGGTTCGCTGTGGATATGGGTTCGCTGTGGCTTGAGGACCGCCGGTAGTCTCTGAACTGCTGCATTCTCCCGACGGACGACATATAAGGACGATCGTGCTCATTGCCGGGTTCCCCGCCGGGGCCTGGGGGACCAATTGCTATCTGGTCGCCCCCGCCGCGGGCGAGGAGTGCGTGATCATCGACCCGGGCCACCAGGCCGCTCAGGGCGTCGAGGACGCGGTGCGCAAGCACCGGCTCAAGCCCGTCGCCGTCATCCTGACCCATGGGCACATCGACCATGTCGCCTCGGTCGTCCCCGTGTGCGGGGCACATGACGTACCGGCATGGATCCACCCCGCGGACCGCTACATGATGAGCGACCCGGAGAAGGGCATCGGCCGCTCGATCGGGATGCCGTTGCTGGGCGAGCTGACCGTGGGCGAGCCGGACGAGATCCAGGAGCTGACCGACGGCGCCGAACTGCGGCTGGCGGGCCTGGAGTTCACCGTCGCGCACGCGCCGGGCCATACCAAGGGGTCGGTGACGTTCGGAACGCCAGAGGCGGTCGGTGGCGCGGATGTCCCGCCGGTCCTCTTCTCGGGCGATCTGCTCTTCGCCGGCTCCATCGGACGCACCGATCTGCCCGGTGGCGACCACACCGAGATGACGGAGTCGCTGGCACGGGTGTGCCTGCCGCTCGACGATTCGACCGTGGTGCTGTCCGGACACGGCCCCCAGACGACCATCGGCCGCGAGCGCGCCACCAACCCCTACCTCAGGGAACTGGCCGCCGGCCACGGAAGCGGCCCGACCGCCGCACCGCGACGAGGAATGTGAAGCACCGATCTCCATGAGCACCTTCCAGGCCCCCAAGGGCACCTACGATCTGATTCCGCCCGCCTCGGCGGTCTATCTCGCGGTGCGCGAGGCCATCTCCGCGCCGCTGAGGAACTCCGGCTACGGCTATGTCGAGACGCCCGGTTTCGAGAACGTCGAGCTGTTCGCGCGCGGGGTCGGCGAGTCCACCGACATCGTCTCCAAGGAGATGTACGCCTTCGAGACCAAGGGCGGCGACAAGCTGGCGCTGCGCCCCGAGGGCACCGCTTCCGTGCTGCGCGCCGCGCTGGAGGCCAATCTGCACAAGGCCGGGAATCTGCCGGTCAAGCTCTGGTACTCCGGCTCGTACTACCGCTACGAACGCCCGCAGAAGGGCCGCTACCGTCACTTCTCGCAGGTGGGGGCGGAGGCGATCGGCACGGAGGACCCCGCGCTCGACGCCGAACTGATCATCCTGGCCGACCAGGCGTACCGCTCCCTGGGGCTGCGCGACTTCCGCATCCTGCTCAACTCGCTGGGCGACAAGGAGTGCCGCCCCGTCTACCGCGAGGCGCTCCAGGGCTTTCTGCGCGGGCTCGACCTGGACGAGGACACCCGTCGGCGCATCGAGATCAACCCGCTGCGGGTGCTCGACGACAAGCGCGCCGACGTACAGAAGCAGCTCGTCGGGGCGCCGATGCTGCGCGACTATCTGTGCGACGCGTGCAAGGCGTACCACGAGGAGGTGCGCGAGCTGCTGACGGCCGCCGGGGTGGCGTACGAGGACGACGAGAAGCTCGTACGCGGTCTCGACTACTACACCAGGACCACCTTCGAGTTCGTCCACGACGGTCTCGGCGCGCAGTCCGCGGTGGGCGGCGGCGGCCGTTACGACGGGCTCTCCGAGATGATCGGCGGCCCGCCGCTCCCGTCCGTCGGCTGGGCGCTCGGCGTGGACCGTACGGTGCTGGCGCTGAAGGCCGAGGGGATCGAGCTCGCTCTGCCCAACGCCACCAGCGTCTTCGCGGTACCGCTCGGCGAGGAGGCGCGGCGGCGGCTGTTCGCCGTTGTCACCGAGCTGCGCAAGGCCGGGGTCCCCGCGGACTTCTCGTACGGCGCGAAGGGCCTCAAGGGCGCCATGAAGAACGCCAACAGGTCCGGTGCCCGCTACACGATCGTCGCGGGCGAGCGCGATCTCGCGGAGGGTGTCGCGCAGCTCAAGGACATGGAGAGCGGCGAGCAGTCGGCGGTGGCTCTCGACGACCTGGTGACGGAGCTGACACAGCGGCTCGGCTGACCGCCCGGAGACGGTGCGGGGCCTGGACGGAGACCGTCCGGGCCCCGCTCTCTTTATGCCGGTCGAACGGTGGGCCCCGGTGCCCGTGCGGCACAATGAGGCTGCCCCGAGGGTCCCCGGGTGCGGGAACTCCCTGAGTGTTGGGAACGGTGATGATGACGAGAGCAGTGGTGGACGACGTCTCCTCCGACCGGGAGGAGGGGACGGCCACGGGCGCGGTCGGCGGCAGCCGGGCGTTCGCGCTCCTGCTGGTCATCACCGGCGCGGCGGGGCTGCTGGCCGCCTGGGTGATCACTCTCGACAAGTTCAAGCTGCTGGCAGACCCGAACTTCACCCCCGGATGCAGCCTGAACCCGGTGGTCTCCTGCGGCAACATCATGAAGAGCGACCAGGCGTCGGTCTTCGGCTTCCCGAACCCGATGCTCGGACTCGTCACCTATGCCGTGGTGATCTCCATCGGGGTCGGACTGCTCGCCGGGGCGCGCTACCGGCGCTGGTTCTGGCTCGGGCTGAACGCGGGCACCCTCTTCGGGGTCGGATTCTGCACCTGGCTCCAGTACCAGTCGCTGTACACCATCAACTCGCTCTGCCTGTGGTGCTGCCTGGCCTGGGTCGCCACGATCCTGATGTTCTGGTACGTGACGTCCCACAACATCCGCCACGGCGTGCTGCCCGCGCCGCCTTGGCTGCGCGGTTTCCTGAGCGAGTTCACCTGGGTGCTGCCCGTGCTGCACATCGGGATCATCGGGATGCTCATCCTGACCCGCTGGTGGGACTTCTGGACCGGCTGAGGTCACCGTGGCCGGGGGCCCCGATCCCCGACGGCGACGGCGCTGTCAGTGGTCTGGCATAGGCTTCACGCGTGGAGCCCGACCTCTTTACCGCAGCGGCGGAAGACCGCCAGGAGAAGGACCCGTCCAGCAGCCCGCTGGCCGTCCGGATGCGCCCGCGCGTCCTCGACGAGGTCGTCGGACAGAGCCATCTGCTGAAGCCGGGATCGCCGCTGCGCAGACTGGTGGGGGAGGGCAACGGCGGCCCCGCCGGTCCTTCGTCCGTGATCCTCTGGGGCCCGCCGGGCACGGGCAAGACGACCCTCGCGTATGTCGTCTCCAAGGCGACGAACAAGCGGTTCGTGGAGCTGTCCGCGATCACCGCGGGCGTCAAGGAGGTCAGGGCCGTCATCGACGGGGCCCGCCGCGCGGCCGGTGGCTTCGGCAAGGAGACCGTCCTCTTCCTCGACGAGATCCACCGCTTCAGCAAGGCCCAGCAGGACTCCCTGCTGCCCGCCGTCGAGAACCGCTGGGTCACGCTCATCGCCGCCACCACCGAGAATCCGTACTTCTCGGTGATCTCCCCGCTCCTCTCCCGCTCCCTGCTGCTCACGCTGGAGCGGCTCACCGACGACGATCTGCGCGGACTGCTGCGGCGGGCGCTCGCCGAGGAGCGCGGCCTCGGCGGCGCGGTCACCCTCCCCGACGACGCCGAGGCGCATCTGCTGCGGATCGCGGGGGGCGACGCCCGGCGCGCGCTGACGGCGCTGGAGGCGGCGGCCGGCGCCGCGATCGACAAGAGCGAGCAGGAGATCAGCCTCCGGACCGTGGAGGAGACCGTCGACCGGGCGGCGGTGGCCTACGACCGTGAGGGCGATCAGCACTACGACGTGGCGAGCGCGCTCATCAAATCCATCCGGGGCTCCGACGTGGACGCGGCGCTGCACTATCTGGCCCGGATGATCGAGGCGGGGGAGGACCCCCGGTTCATCGCCAGACGGCTGATGATCTCGGCGAGCGAGGACATCGGTCTGGCCGATCCGGCCGCCCTGCCGATCGCGGTCGCCGCCGCCCAGGCCGTGGCCATGATCGGTTTCCCGGAGGCCGCCCTCACCCTGAGCCATGCCACCATCGCGCTCGCGCTGGCCCCCAAGTCGAACGCGGCCACGACCGCCATCTCCGCGGCCCTGGAGGATGTGAAGAAGGGGCTGGCGGGGCCGGTCCCCGCGCATCTGCGCGACGGCCACTACAAGGGCGCGGCCAAGCTCGGCCATGCCCAGGGCTATATCTATCCGCACGATGTGCCGGGCGGGATCGCGGCCCAGCGGTATCTCCCGGACGAGGTGCGGGGCAGGCGCTACTACGAGCCCACGCGGTACGGCGCGGAGGCGCGCTACGCCGATGTGGTCGACAAGGTGCGCGAGCGGCTGCGTGGGGACGGCGTCTGAGCCGGCTATCCGGCGGCCGCGTCGAAGAGCGTGTGCATCGCGTACCGCAGCTCGTTGACGTTCCGCACCGGGTCGGGGAAGTCGAAGCGGGCGTCGAAGCACCGCACTCCGGTGAAGCGCACCCGTAGCCCGAAGCGGTCGAGCGCGACAGGTACGGCGACGGTCCCGGCGGCGGTCCCGGCCGCCGGGGAGCCCCCGGCCCGCTCGCCGAGCAGCCCGCGCAGCGACTGGACCTCCGCGCTGTGGGCGGAGTGCAGATGCTGGAGCAGTTCCGCCTCGTGCTCCACCAGCGGATCGGCCACGGCCGACGCGAAGTCCTCCGGCTCCACCGTCGCCACGCCCCAGAGATCGTCCACACCCACCTCGCCGACCTCCAGACGCAGCGTCATCAGCCCGGGCTCCGCCCCGCCGGGTGCGCGGGTGAGCCAGCCGGAGAGCCAGGCCCGGCCCCGGATACGGTGGGGTACGGACACGGGCGCGACGTCCGTGATCTCCAGCACCGCGGTCAGCTCGTCGTCCTGCGCGTGCGCCGCGGCGCGTACGGCGGGGGAGTCGGCGGGGAACGCGAGAAACACCTCGCCGTCCGGTCCGACGCTCCGGGTGTCGGGCATCAGCTGGTGAGGCTTGGCCCCGTCCAGGCCCGGAATGATCAGTACTGCCGAGCATGTACTCTGTACGAGAGTTCGTGTGCGCTCGGCTGCTGACGGCATCCGATCGATTTCAAGCCCGCTGGGACGCGGCTGACCATGAGCTGATCGGACCTCCGTCGAATCGTCGCTCTGTGCGCCGAGGCTGTCTGTGATGCGCGTGGTGTTCCCAGGGCGAGACATGCGATCTCCTTAAGTAAGGTGAGCCTAACCTAACCTACAACGGAGGTCTGGAGAACGTGCCTAACCAGTCGCGTCCCAAGGTCAAGAAGTCTCGCGCGCTCGGTATCGCGCTGACGCCGAAGGCCGTCAAGTACTTCGAGGCCCGTCCCTACCCGCCGGGCGAGCACGGCCGTGGACGCAAGCAGAACAGTGACTACAAGGTCC
This sequence comes from Streptomyces sp. NPDC094034, assembly GCF_040303865.1. Taxonomy (NCBI): domain Bacteria; kingdom Bacillati; phylum Actinomycetota; class Actinomycetes; order Kitasatosporales; family Streptomycetaceae; genus Streptomyces; species Streptomyces sp. NPDC094034. The sequence goes on from NZ_JBEOUD010000004.1 coordinate 152,383, forward strand.
GTCTGCTGGAGAAGCAGCGCCTGCGTGCCCAGTACGACATCAGCGAGCGCCAGATGGCCCGTGCCTACGACCGCGCCCGCAAGGCCGAGGGCAAGACGGGTGAGGCCCTGGTCGTCGAGCTGGAGCGCCGCCTCGACGCGCTCGTCCTGCGGTCGGGCATCGCCCGCACCATCTACCAGGCCCGCCAGATGGTCGTGCACGGCCACATCGAGGTCAACGGTGGCAAGGTCGACAAGCCGTCGTTCCGCGTCCGTCCCGACGACGTCGTGATGGTCCGCGAGCGCAGCCGCGACAAGGTCCCCTTCCAGGTCGCGCGCGAGGGTGGCTACGACACGGACGGCGAGACCCCGCGTTACCTTCAGGTCAACCTGAAGGCCCTGGCGTTCCGTCTGGACCGTGACCCGCAGCGCAAGGAGATCCCGGTCATCTGCGACGAGCAGCTGGTCGTCGAGTACTACGCCCGCTGATCCGGACACCACCCGGCTTCAGGCGTCTCGGCCCGCCGCTTCCCCGCCCCGCGTGGGGGAGCCGGCGGGCCTCCGCGTTTTCCGGGCCGGCCGGGAGGCCCCCGGCTGATGCGGGGGCCCGGCGGCGGGCCGGCGCTCGGCGAGCGCACGCTCCACGGCCGCGCTGATCGACAGCCCGAGCCCTTCGCCCTGGCATGCCGCGTACCGCTCCGTACCCAGCGCCTCGCTCGCGCGCCGCTCGCACAGCGCGCGCGGCGCACCGAAGAAACCGGAGCCGAACAGCTTCGGGCCGACCGACTCCCACAGCCGGCTCGCGGCCCCCTGGAGCACCGCGGCCTCCGCCGGATCGCCCTCGCTCGCCGTCACCAGCGCCAACAGCTCGACGGCCAGTACCAGACCCACCAGATCGTTGAAACCATGGTGGATGGTGATCGACTCCGTGGCCAGCGCCCGCGCCTCGGCGTGCGCGTCGCGCGTCCAGGCCGCGTAGGCCAGCACATACAGCGCGTACGCCCGGGCCCAGCGCTCGCCGCTGTCCTCGCAGATCTCGCGGACCTCCACGCACAGGGCGACGGCCGCCTCCAGATCGTCCTGGAAGATCAGTGACATGGCCAGCTCGACCTGGCCCATCAGCACATTGCTGTTCAGCTCGCCCAGTTCCCGGTATGTGTCGAGCGCCGAGCGCAACAGCCGTTCGGCGCGCGGCATGTCATCCGTGAGCAGCGCGTGACAGCCCAGCCGGTGCACGGCGTAGGCGCGCGCCAGCGCGTTGCCGGTACGCGCGGCCTCCTCCCGGCACTCGTGCAGGGCGCCCACCGCGGCCGTGCTGTCGCCCTGGAGAACCGCCACATAGCCGAGCACCCACAGGGCCTTGAGCCGTGACTCGTCGTACGGGGTGTCCAGCGAGAGGGCCCGGACCAGCCAGTGCCGCCCCTCGGTCAGCCGGCCGCATCCCGCCCAGTAGAACCAGAGCGTGCCCGCCAAATGCTGGCCCAGATGGGCTTCTTCGGGACTCTCCAGACACAGTTCGAGCGCCGCGCGCAGATTGGGCAGCGCGCTCTCCGTGCCGGCCGCCACATCGGACTGGCGCGCGCTGAACCAGTCGAGCTCGTACCAGGTCGCCAGCCCCATGTACCAGTCGCGGTGCCGGCGGCGCATCCGGTCGGTGTCCTCCAGGGCCTCCAGCCACTCGGCGCCGTACGCCCTGACCGTGTCCAGCATCCGGTAGCGCGTACCCGCCGGGGTCTCCTCGCGGATGACGAGCGACTGCGAGATCAGCTCGGCGAGTACGTCCAGCACCTCTTCGTCCGGCAGTTCCGGTCCGCCGCACACATACTCGGCGGCTTCCAGATCGAACGGTCCGGCGAAGACCGACAGCCGTGCCCACAGCAGCCGTTCGGCCGGGGTGCACAACTCGTGACTCCAGCCGATCGCGGTCCTGAGCGTCTGATGGCGCGGCGGCGCGCCCCGTCTGCCCGCGGTGAGCACCCGGAAACGGTCCCCGACGCGGTCGAGGATCTGCTCGACGGAGAGGACATGGAGCCGTCCGGCCGCCAGTTCCAGTGCGAGCGGGATCCCGTCGAGGCGCCGGCACAGCTCGGGTACGGCGGCGGGTCCTGCGTCGGCCGGCCGCGGGCCCGGCGAAGCGGCGGCGGCCCGCTCCGTGAAGAGCCGGATCGCGTCCGTCTCCTTCATCGGGGCGAGCGAGAACGTGAGCTCACCGTCCACCCTGAGCGGTCGTCTGCCGACGGCGAGCACTCGCAACTCCGGTGCCCTGAGCAGCAGTTCCCTGACGAGTGTGGCGCAGGCGTCGATCAGCTGCTCGAACCCGTCGATGACCAGCAGCAGTTGACGGGTGGCGAGATGACCGGCGAGCACCCGGCTCGTGGGCCTGCTGCTGTGGTCCGTCAGCCCGAGCGCCTCCACCAGCGCGTGTTCCAGCAGTTCGGGGTCGCGGAGCGCGGAGAGCTCGACGAGCCAAATGCCATCGCAGTAGCGTTTCTTCAGGGCGTCCGCCGCTTTCAGCGCCAGCCGGGTCTTGCCGACTCCGCCGACCCCCACCACCGTGACCAGCCGGGATTCCCCGAGATGCCGCGTCAGGGCGGCCAGCTCGTCGGCGCGCCCCACGAAGCGGTTCAGCTCGGCGGGGAGATTGCCCGGAGCCGGTGCGGGAACGGCCGACGGAGGGCCGGAGCGAAAGGGGCGTCGCATGGGACACGCAGAGTACTCAACTGGCCGCACTCCGTACAATATCTCTCGCCGAACGCCACCCTGGGCCTCGCTAATGCGGTACGGGAGGCGACCCCCGGCGCGATAGGGTCGGAGGACGACTTTCCAGTCGCCTTCCAGATGACCGTCGACGATCAGGGAGCGGTGCGGCGTGACCGGTGGAGAGGTTGCCGGGATCCTGGTGGCCGTGTTCTGGGCCATTCTGGTCTCCTTCCTGGCCGTGGTGCTGGTGAGGCTGGCCCAGACGCTCAAGGCGACCACCAGACTGGTGGCGGAGGTGACCGAACAGGCCGTGCCGCTGCTGGCGGACGCGTCGGCGACGGTCCGTTCCGCGCAGACCCAGCTCGACCGGGTGGACGCGATCGCGACGGACGTCCAGGAAGTCACCTCCAACGCCTCGGCGCTCTCCACGACGGTCGCCTCGACCTTCGGCGGACCGCTGGTCAAGGTCGCGGCGTTCGGCTACGGCGTACGCCAGGCGCTCGGGCGCCGAGCGGTACCCGGCACCGGCACGGCGCCCGAGCCGGCCGTCCGGCGCACGGTCATCGCCGGGCGCACGCTGCCGTCCGCCCGGCGCAGGAAGAAGAAGGGCTGACGCAGCGATGTTCCGCCGTACGTTCTGGTTCACCGCGGGCGCGGCAGCCGGCGTCTGGGCCACCACCAAGGTCCACCGCAAGCTCAAGCAGCTGACCCCGGAGAGCCTTGCCGCCCAGGCCGCGAACAAGGCGATCGACGCCGGGCACAAAGTCAGGGAATTCGCTGTTGACGTCAGGGCGGGAATGGTGCGGCGCGAGGCGGAGCTGGGCGAGGCGCTCGGCCTCGAAGCCCCCCTCGACCCCGCGCTCCCCGCGCCCCGGCGGCTCGCCGCCATCGAGAACCACCACCCGCGTCACTACGACTCGCACAACCGGAATGAGGACCACTGATGGAGTCGGCTGAAATTCGTCGCCGCTGGCTGAGCTTCTTCGAGGAGCGCGGTCACACCGTCGTCCCTTCGGCGTCGCTCATCGCGGACGACCCGACTCTGCTGCTGGTCCCGGCGGGCATGGTGCCCTTCAAGCCGTACTTCCTCGGCGAGGTCAAGCCGCCCGCCCCGCGCGCCACCAGCGTGCAGAAGTGCGTGCGCACACCGGACATCGAAGAGGTCGGCAAGACCACCCGGCACGGCACGTTCTTCCAGATGTGCGGCAACTTCTCCTTCGGCGACTACTTCAAGGAAGGCGCGATCACCTACGCCTGGGAGCTGCTCACCAGCTCCGTGGCCGACGGCGGTTACGGGCTCGACCCGGAGCGTCTGTGGATCACCGTCTACCTCGACGACGACGAGGCCGAGCAGATCTGGCGCGAGAAGATCGGCGTGCCGGCCGAGCGCATCCAGCGGCTGGGCAAGAAGGACAACTACTGGTCCATGGGTGTGCCGGGACCCTGCGGCCCCTGCTCGGAGATCAACTACGACCGAGGCCCCGAATTCGGGATCGAGGGCGGCCCCGCCGTCAACGACGAGCGCTATGTGGAGATCTGGAACCTGGTCTTCATGGAGTTCGAGCGCGGCGAGGGGACCGGCAAGGAGGACTTCGAGATCCTCGGTGAGCTGCCGTCCAAGAACATCGACACCGGTCTCGGCCTCGAACGTCTCGCCATGATCCTCCAGGGCGTACAGAACATGTACGAGACCGACACCCTGCGCGTCGTCATGGACAAGGCCACCGAACTGACCGGGGTGCGCTACGGCGCCGACCACGGCTCGGACGTCTCCCTGCGCGTGGTGGCCGACCACATCCGTACGTCCGCCATGCTCATCGGCGACGGTGTCACCCCCGGCAACGAGGGCCGCGGCTATGTGCTGCGCCGCATCATGCGCCGCGCCATCCGCAATATGCGGCTCCTCGGCGCCACCGAACCGGTCGTCGCCGATCTGATCGACGTGGTCATCAAGACCATGGGGGAGCAGTACCCGGAGCTGGAGACCGACCGCAAGCGCATCGAGACCGTGGCCCTCGCCGAGGAGGCCGCCTTCCTCAAGGCCCTCAAGGGCGGCACGAACATCCTCGACACCGCCGTCACCGAGACCAAGTCCGCCGGCGGCCGGGTGCTCTCCGGCGACAAGGCGTTCCTGCTCCACGACACCTGGGGCTTCCCGATCGATCTCACCCTGGAGATGGCCGCCGAACAGGGCCTCTCCGTGGACGAGGACGGCTTCCGGCGGCTCATGAAGGAGCAGCGGGAGCGGGCCAAGGCCGACGCCAAGGCCAAGAAGTCCGGCCACGCCGACCTCTCCGCCTACCGTGCCGTCGCCGACAACAGCGGCTCCACCGAGTTCACCGGCTACACCTCCACCGCCGGTGAGTCGACCATCGTCGGCCTGCTCGTCGACGGTGTGCCGTCGCCCGCCGCCACCGAGGGCGACGAGGTCGAGATCGTCCTCGACCGCACGCCCTTCTACGCCGAGGGCGGCGGCCAGCTCGCCGACCAGGGCCGGATCAAGCTCGACACCGGTGCCGTCATCCAGGTCCGCGATGTCCAGCAGCCGGTCCCCGGTGTCTCCGTGCACAAGGGTTCCGTGCAGGTCGGCGAGGTGACAGTGGGCTCCTCCGCCTACGCCGCCATCGACACCAACCGCCGCCGCGCCATCGCCCGCGCCCACAGCGCCACGCACCTCACGCACCAGGCGCTGCGTGACGCCCTCGGCCCGACGGCCGCCCAGGCCGGCTCGGAGAACTCGCCGGGCCGCTTCCGCTTCGACTTCGGCTCGCCCGCCGCCGTACCCGGCACGGTCCTCCTCGATGTCGAGCAGAAGATCAATGAGGTCCTGGCCCGCGAGCTGGATGTGCAGGCCGAGGTCATGTCGATCGACGAGGCCAAGAAGCAGGGCGCCATCGCCGAGTTCGGCGAGAAGTACGGCGAGCGCGTCCGTGTCGTCACCATCGGCGACTTCTCCAAGGAGCTGTGCGGCGGTACGCATGTCCACAACACCGCCCAGTTGGGTCTGGTGAAGCTGCTCGGCGAGTCGTCGATCGGCTCCGGGGTGCGGCGTATCGAGGCTCTGGTCGGTGTGGACGCCTACAACTTCCTCGCCAAGGAGCACACCGTCGTCGCCCAGCTCCAGGAGCTGGTCAAGGGCCGTTCCGAGGAACTGCCCGAGAAGATCTCCGGCATGCTGGCCAAGCTGAAGGACGCCGAGAAGGAGATCGAGAAGTTCCGCGCGGAGAAGGTGCTCGCCGCCGCCGCCGGACTCGCCGAGAGCGCCAAGGACGTACGGGGCACGGCGCTGGTCACCGGGCAGGTCCCGGACGGCACCTCGGCCGACGATCTGCGCAAGCTGGTCCTCGATGTCCGGGGCCGTATCCAGGGCGACCGGCCGGTCGTCGTGGCGCTGTTCACCACGGCCAACGGGCGCCCGCTGACGGTCATCGCCACCAATGAGGCCGCCCGAGGACGCGGTCTCAAGGCCGGTGACCTGGTCCGTACCGCCGCCAAGACCCTGGGCGGCGGCGGTGGCGGCAAGCCGGACGTCGCTCAGGGCGGCGGCCAGAACCCGGACGCCATCGGGGACGCCGTCGCCGCCGTGGAACGCCTCGTCACCGAAACGGCCTGACGCCGTATGCGACGCGGACGCCGGCTCGCGATCGATGTCGGGGACGCCCGGATCGGGGTCGCCTCGTGCGACCCCGACGGGATCCTCGCCACACCGGTGGAGACCGTGCCGGGACGCGATGTCCCGGCCGCCCACCGGCGGCTGCGTCAGATCGTCGAGGAGTACGAACCGATCGAGGTGCTGATCGGGCTCCCGCGCTCCCTCAACGGGGGCGAGGGACCGGCCGCGGTAAAGGTACGTACGTTCGCCGACGAGGTGGCGCGGTCCATCGCGCCACTGCCCGTACGACTGGTCGATGAGCGGATGAGCACAGTGACGGCCGGTCAGGGCCTGCGCGCCGCGGGCGTGAAGGCGAAGAAGGGCCGGTCCGTGATCGACCAAATGGCGGCGGTTGTCATTCTCCAGAGCGCGCTTGAGGCCGAACGGGTATCAGGTAATCCTCCCGGCGAGGGCGTCGAAGTGGTCATCTGATCGCGATACGGTAACGTTCCGCGCGATGCGCCAGTGTTCGAACAGTCGGCGCACAGCAAAGAGGCGAAACGGACGCGGTGCCACGGCGCACCGCGATCATCGTCTCGCGGCTCAAGGGGATCGATGACTGACTATGGCCGGGGCTCCGGCTCCGAACCGTGGCACCCAGGGGACCCGTTGTACGGGGACCAGGGGTGGGCGGCACAGCAGGCCACCGACGGCAGCGCTCCCTATGCCGGGCAGCCTCAGCAGCAGTACGCGCAGCAGCCGCACCCGCAGGGGCAGGCACCGTACGGGGCTGGTCAGGACCCGTACCAGCAGCAGTACCACCCGCAGCGAGGTGGGCAGCCGCACTACGAGGGGCACCAGCCGCAGTACGGCGGGCAGCAGTACCACAACCCCCAGTACGGCGAGCCGCAGCAGTCCCACCAGGCCCAGCAGTACGGCGATCAACAGCAGCATCCCCATCATCAGCAGCATGCCCAGCAGCCACAACAGCATGCCCAGCAGCCGCAGCAGCATGCCCAGCAGGCGCGCCAGCCCCATCAGCAGCATCCGCAGCCTCAGTACAACGACCCCCAGTACAACGGCAGTTGGGACAACGGCCAGCAGGCCACCATGCCGTACGGCGGACAGCCCGGTACGTCCTACGACTCGCAGCAGCCCGCCGGCTACGGCGACAACCAGGATTACTACGCCACCTCCGACGCGTATCCGCCGCCACAGCCCCCCGCTCAGCGGCGCGCCGAACCTGAGCCCGCGCCCGACCAGGGTGACGGCTGGGAGGAAGAGCAGCAGAAGGAGACCCACCCCTTCTTCACCGGTGACGGCGGCGACGACGAGGACGCCGAACCGGGCGATGGCCGCCGGGGCGGTGGCAGAGACCGTCGCGGCAAGACGAAGAAGAAGGGCCGCAACGGCGTCGCCTGCGTTGTCGTGGCCGCGGTGCTGGTCGGCGGTGTCGGTGGCGCCGGGTATGTCGGCTATCAGTACTGGCAGCAGAAATTCGGCCCCCCGCCGGACTATGTCGGCACCGGCTCCGGCTCGGTGGAAGTGGTGATTCCGCAGGGCGCGGGCGGATATGAGATCGCCGCGCTCCTGGTGAAACAGGGCGTGGTGAAGAGCCAGCGCGCCTTTGTCTCCGCGCAGCAGGCGAATCCCAAGGGAAATACCATTCAGGCGGGCGTCTACCGGCTCAGCAAGAAAATGTCCGCGGCGAACGCGGTGAAGACAATGCTGAGCCCGAGCAGCCGCAATGCGCTGGTCATTCCCGAGGGCAAGCGCAATGTCTGGGTCTATGAGGAGATCGACAAGCGGCTCGAACTCAAGAAGGGCGAGACCGCCGCTGTCGCCAAGGCGGAGGCGAAGAACCTCGGTCTGCCGAAGTGGGCGAACGACAACAACGAGGTCAAGGACCCGCTGGAGGGTTTCCTCTTCCCCGCGAGCTATCCGGTCGCCAAGGGGATGACGCCCGAGGCCGTCCTCAAGAAGATGGTCGCCCGCGCCAACGCCGAATACGGCAAGCAGGACCTCGCGGGCGAGGCCGAGAAGCTCGGACTGAAATCACCGCTCCAGTTGATCACGGTCGCGAGCCTCGTCCAGGCGGAAGGCAAGTACAAGCACGACTTCGACAAGGTCGCGCGCGTCGTCTACAACCGCCTCCAGCCGGAGAACACGGAGACCGTCGGACGTCTTGAGTTCGACTCCACGGTCAACTACATCAAGGCCCAGAGCAGACTGGATCTCGGTGCGGTCGACGATCTCCGGAAGATCAAGGATCCGTACAACACGTACGACATCAAGGGGCTGCCCCCGGGGCCGATCGGAAATCCGGGCGCCGACGCGCTGAATTCGTCGATCGAGCCGGCGGACGGTCCCTGGTACTACTTCGTCTCGGTCACCTCGGACAAGACGCTCTTCGCCGTCACCAATGAGGAGCACGAGGAGAACCGCCAGCAGTACGAGAAGGAAAGCAAGAAGCCGTGACCAGAAGCCGGCGGGCGGCGGTCCTCGGATCGCCCATCGCCCACTCCCTGTCCCCGGTGCTGCATCGCGCCGCGTACGACGCGCTGGGCCTCGACACCTGGTCGTACGACCGGTTCGAGGTCGGAGAGGTCGGGCTCCCCGGCTTCTTCGAGACGCTGCGGGCAGATCCGTCCTGGGCCGGTCTCTCGCTGACCATGCCGCTCAAGCGGGCCGTGATCCCGCTGCTGGACGAGATCACCGGCACCGCCGCGTCGGTGGAGGCGGTCAATACCGTCGTCTTCGGCGACGACGGCCGGCGTACCGGCGACAACACCGATATCCCCGGCATGATCGCCGCGCTGCGGGAGCGTGGCGTCGAGAAGGTGGAGTCCGCGGCGATCCTCGGCGCGGGCGCGACCGCCTCGTCCGCCGTCGCGGCGCTTTCCCTGATCTGCACGGGCCCGGTCACCGCGTACGTACGCAGTGAGACCCGCGCGGCCGAGATGCGCGGCTGGGCCGAGCGGCTCGCCGTCGATGTCCGGATCGCCGACTGGGCGGAGGCGGACCGGGCTCTGCGCGCCCCTCTCGTGATCGCCACCACCCCGGCCGGTGCCACCGACGAGCTGACCGCCGCCGTCCCCGCCGGGGCCGGAACGCTCTTCGACGTGCTGTACGAGCCCTGGCCGACACCGCTCGCGGCGGCCTGGGAGAAGCACGACGGGGCGGTCATCGGCGGGCTCGATCTGCTGGTGCACCAAGCGGTGCTCCAGGTGGAACTGATGACGGGCCGCTCACCGGGGCCGCTCGCCGCCATGCGGGCGGCGGGAAACGCCGCGCTCGGCGGGAACGGGGAGGCCACCGGATCGTCCTCGCCCCCGTCCCCGTCGTCCTCTCCGTCCCCGTCCTCCTCTTCCTGACGAGCGGGCGCTCCGTCCGGCAGGCCCCTCTCCGCGCTTCTTTGTCCGCGTATCGGACCGTGTCGTCGGTCGGCCTCCCGGCCGTGGGAGGATCGGACAAGGCGGGCCAGGGCCGCGCACCCGGTCGTGCCGCTGCAGTTCCGGGCGCGAGTATGAGGAGCACCGTTGAGCAGGTTGCGCTGGCTGACCGCGGGGGAGTCCCACGGCCCCGCACTCGTGGCGACGCTGGAGGGACTTCCCGCCGGTGTGCCCATCACCACGGAGATGGTGGCGGACCACCTGGCCCGGCGGCGCCTCGGCTATGGGCGCGGTGCCCGGATGAAGTTCGAGCGCGACGAGGTCACCTTCCTCGGCGGTGTACGGCACGGTCTGACCATGGGATCACCCGTCGCGATCATGGTGGGCAACACCGAGTGGCCCAAGTGGGAACAGGTCATGGCGGCCGATCCGGTCGACCCCGAGGTGCTGGCGGGACTGGCCCGTAACGAGCCGCTGACCAGGCCCCGGCCCGGCCACGCCGATCTCGCCGGGATGCAGAAGTACGGCTTCGACGAGGCCCGGCCGGTCCTGGAGCGGGCGAGCGCGCGGGAGACCGCCGCTCGGGTCGCGCTCGGCGCGGTGGCGCGTTCGTATCTGAAGGAGACGGCCGGGATCGAGATCGTGTCCCATGTCGTCGAGCTGGCCACGGCCAAGGCCCCGTACGGCGTGTACCCGGTGCCCTCCGATGTGGCGAAGCTGGACGCGGACCCGGTGCGCTGTCTGGACGCGGACGCGAGCGAGGCGATGGTCGCGGAGATCGACCAGGCACACAAGGACGGCGACACCCTCGGCGGCGTGGTCGAGGTGCTCGCGTACGGAGTGCCCGTCGGCCTCGGCTCGCACGTGCACTGGGACCGCAGGCTCGACGCGCGCCTCGCCGCCGCCCTGATGGGTATTCAGGCGATCAAGGGCGTCGAGATCGGCGACGGCTTCGGACTGGCACGGGTGCCGGGATCGCAGGCGCATGACGAGATCGTGGCGACCGACGACGGCATCAGGCGCGCGTCCGGCCGCTCCGGCGGCACCGAGGGCGGGCTGACGACCGGTGAACTGCTGCGGGTGCGGGCCGCGATGAAGCCCATCGCGACCGTGCCACGCGCGCTGGCCACCGTCGATGTGGTCACCGGTGAGGCGACGAAGGCGCACCACCAGCGCTCCGACGTGTGTGCCGTGCCGGCCGCCGGCATCGTCGCCGAGGCCATGGTCGCGCTGACCCTCGCGGACGCGGTCGCCGAGAAGTTCGGCGGCGACAGCGTGCCCGAGACACGGCGCAATGTCCGCTCGTACCTCGACAACCTCCGGATCCGATGAGCGGGCCGGATCCGGTGAGGGAGGCGGCTTCGGTGAAGAGGGCGGATCGGGTGAGCGCACCGGTCATCGTGCTGGTAGGGCCGATGGGGGTCGGCAAGTCCACCGTCGGTGAGCTGCTCGCCGAGCGTCTGGGCACCGGCTTCCGCGACAGCGACGCCGATATCGTCGCGGCCCAGGGACGGTCGATCGCGGACATCTTCGTGGACGAGGGCGAGCCGCGCTTCCGTGAGCTGGAGCACGAGGCGGTGGGGCGGGCGATCGCCGAGCACGGGGGCGTACTGGCTCTGGGCGGCGGCGCGGTCCTCGACGCCGCCACGCGGGAACTGCTCGCCGGGCTCCCCGTCGTCTATCTGTCGATGGAGGTCGGTGAGGCCGTCAAGCGGGTCGGGCTGAACGTCGCCCGCCCGCTGCTGGCCGTCAACCCCCGCCAGCAGTGGAAGACGCTGATGGAGGCCCGCCGCCATCACTACACGGATGTGGCCCGGGTGGTGGTCCCGACCGACGACCGCACCCCCGAAGAGGTCGCCGAGGCCGTCCTCGACGCGCTGGAGCTCAAGCACCTCCCGGCAGAAGAACCCCGGACCCCCGGCAAGGAGAACCCCGCATGACGGACCAGACAGTCACCCGTATCCAGGTCGGCGGCACCGCCGGACACGACCCGTACGAGGTGCTGGTCGGCCGGCAGCTGCTGGGGGAGTTGCCCGCGCTCGTCGGCCCGAAGGCCAAGCGGGTCGCGGTCGTGCACCCGGAGGCGCTGGAGGGTACGGGCGAGGCACTGCGCCAGGATCTCGCGGACCAGGGGTACGAGGCCGTCGCGATCCAGGTGCCCAACGCCGAGGAGGCCAAGACCGTCGAGGTCGCGGCGTACTGCTGGAAGGCGCTCGGGCAGACCGGCTTCACCCGTACCGATGTGATCATCGGTGTCGGCGGTGGGGCCACCACCGACCTGGCCGGGTTCGTCGCCGCGACCTGGCTGCGCGGGGTGCGCTGGATCGCCGTACCGACCACGGTGCTCGCCATGGTCGACGCGGCGGTGGGCGGCAAGACCGGTATCAACACCGCCGAGGGCAAGAACCTCGTCGGCGCCTTCCACCCGCCCGCCGGGGTGCTGTGCGACCTCGCCGCGCTGGACTCGCTGGGCGTCCACGACTACGTCAGCGGCATGGCCGAGGTCATCAAGGCGGGTTTCATCGCGGACCCGGCCATTCTCGATCTCGTCGAGTCCGACCCGGAGGGCGCGCGTACGCCCTCCGGCCCGCACACCGCCGAGCTGATCGAGCGCTCGATCCGGGTGAAGGCCGAGGTCGTCTCCAACGACCTCAAGGAATCCGGGCTGCGCGAGATCCTGAACTACGGCCACACCCTCGCCCACGCGATCGAGAAGAACGAACGCTACAAGTGGCGGCACGGCGCCGCGGTCTCCGTCGGCATGGTCTTCGCCGCGGAGCTGGGCCGGCTCGCCGGCCGGCTGGACGACGCGACCGCGGACCGGCACCGCTCCGTACTGGAGTCCGTCGGGCTGCCGCTGACCTACCGCGGTGACCAGTGGCCCAAGCTGCTGGAGACGATGAGGGTCGACAAGAAGTCCCGCGGCGATCTGCTGCGCTTCATCGTGCTGGACGGGCTCGCCAAGCCGACCGTCCTGGAGGGTCCCGACCCGGCGGTGCTGCTCGCCGCGTACGGGGAGGTGTCGGCGTGAGCCGACGGGTCCTCGTACTCAACGGCCCCAATCTCGGCCGTCTCGGCTCGCGCGAGCCCGATGTCTACGGCGCGACCTCGTACGCGGGTCTGGTGGACGCCTGCCGTGAGCTCGGCAAGGAGCTCGGCTTCGAGGTCGACGTCCGTGAGACGAACGACGAGGGGGAGATGATCCGCTGGCTGCACGAGGCCGCGGACGGTTCAATTCCGGTCGTTCTCAACCCCGGTGCGTTCACCCACTACTCGTACGGAATGCGGGACGCGGCAGCTCAGCGCACCGCGCCGCTCATCGAGGTGCATATCTCGAATCCGTACGCACGGGAGGAATTCCGCCACACGTCGGTGGTCGCGGCCGTCGCCAGCGGTACGGTCGCGGGCTTCGGTATCGGCTCGTACCGGCTCGCCCTTCGGGCACTGGCGGAGGAAGTGTCCGGCTGACGGGGCACTGTTGGCGCGCCCGGGCCGTTGCCAGTGTGGCGGCCGGGGGCGGTACCGTTCGGTAGCGCGCGGCCGACAGGGCAGGGAGTCGCCGACCAGCGTCAGTCGCACGAGACGGAGTGGCACCGGATGCAGCACTCAGCAGGGGCTCCGTTGCCGCCTCCCCAGGGACCGGGGTACGGATCCGGCGGATGGGCGCGGCAGGGGCCGGGGCAGCCTCCCCTGCCCCACCAGCCCCCCACGCCACATCAGCCCCCCGGGCCGCACCGTGCGCCCGCGCCCCACCAGCCACCCGGCTCGCACCAACCACCGGGCTCGCACCAGACCCCTGGCCCACATCAGCCCCCCGGTCCCCACCAGCCACCCGGGCCGCGTCCCGCGCAGGCGCCGCACAGCGCGCCCGTACCGCCGCAGGGGCCGCCCGCCGGGCCCCCCGCCATGGACTCCACCGGACACATCCAGCTGCCGCCCGGCGGCCCGGTCCCCATGCCCGCGCCGCCCCGCGCCCCCGACGGCGGCACCGGGGCGGCGACTCTCGCCGTCCTGCTGATCGGCCCGGCCGGCGCGGGCAAGACGACCGTGGCCCGGCACTGGGCGATGAGCCGCCAGGTGCCCACCGCGCACATCAGCCTCGACGATGTCCGCGAATGGGTCTGCTCCGGCTTCGCCGATCCGCAGTCCGGATGGAACGACCACTCCGAGGCGCAGTACCGGCTGGCGCGCCGTACCTGCGGCTTCGCCGCGCGCAATTTCCTCGCCAACGGCATCTCCTGCATCCTGGACGACGCGGTCTTCCCCGACCGGCCGGTCGTCGGTCTCGGCGGCTGGAAGCGCCATGTCGGCCCCGGTCTGCTGCCGGTGGTCCTGCTGCCGGGTCTGGAGATCGTGCTGGAGCGCAACGCCGAGCGCAGCGGCAACCGCCGGCTTTCCGACGAGGAGGTGGCCGGCATCCATGGCCGGATGGCCGGCTGGTACGGCTCGGGGCTGCCGATCATCGACAACACCAAGTACGACGTGGAGACCACGGCCAGGGTGCTGGACGACATCCTCGCCCGTTCCCTCACGAGCCCGCCCAACTGGTGATGTCCGACGACCGGCAGGCGGCGCGCGGGCGGGGAAAGGAGACGCCCCCCGGTCGGACGCGCTGAACCGGCCGGGTGACGCCCTCGCTCATACGCTCGGGTCATGTCAGACGTGTATGCGGCGCGCCGCGCGCGGCTGCGTGACCGGTGCTCGGCGGCGGGCGACGCGGCGGCGCTGGTCTCCCGCCCCGCCAATGTCCGCTACCTCGCGGGCGGGGCGCCTCCCGGTGCCGTACTGCTGCTCGGCCCCGGTCCCGACGGAGACATGCTGTTCTGTCCGCGTCCCCCCGCGGACGACGACGCCGGGGGGCGGCGGATCGACGAACACCTCCGGCTCACCGTGCTGCCCCACACCATCGGCGACCCCGCGATCGCGGCCGCCGGAACCCTTGGCTCGTCGGCCGCCGGGACCTTCGCCGTGGAGGAGCACCATCTGACCGTCGCCCGGCACCGCGCGATCGGCTCCGTCGCGCCCCGGCTGCGGCTGACCGATCTGGGCGGCGCCGTCGAGCAGCAGCGGATCGTCAAGGACGAGGAGGAGATCGCCTGCCTGCGGATCGCGGCCGAGATCGCCGACCAGGCGCTGGGCGAGCTGCTTGAGTCGATCCTGGTGGGCCGTACCGAACGCCATCTCGCGCTGGAGCTGGAGCGGCGCCTCGTCGATCACGGCGCGGACGGCCCCGCTTTCCCGACCGCTGTCGCCACCGGCCCCAACTCCGGTCGCTGCGGGCACCACCCCTCCGACCGCCGGGTCGAGGAGGGTGATTTCCTCTCCGTCGGCCTCGGTGCCGACTACCGCGGCTACCGCTGTCTGATCGGCCGCACGTTTGTCATCGGGACCTCGCCCGCCGACTGGCAGATCGAGCTGTACGAGCTGGTCTTCGCGGCACAACGGGCAGGTCGGGAGGCCCTTGTGCCAAGCGCTGGTTACCGCGAGGTGGACCATGCCACCCGGTACCCGCTGGAGGCCGCGGGGCACGGCGAGGGGCTCGCACCCCGTACGGGACATGGGGTCGGACTGGAAATCGACGAGGACCCGCAGCTCGCCCCCACGGCCATGGGTAAACTGGACGCTTGTGTGCCGGTCACCGTCGGACCGGGGGTCCACCTCCCGGGCCGGGGCGGTGTCCGGATCGATGACACGCTCGTCGTCCGCCACGAGGCGGACGGCGGACCCGAGCTACTCACCATCACGACCAAGGAACTGCTCGCGCTCTAGCGCGCACCCTGGGTCGTCCACCAGCTTCAGTCCAGGAGATTCCGCAACCGTGGCTTCCACGAACGACCTCAAGAACGGCCTGGTGCTCAAGCTCGACGGAGGCCAGCTCTGGTCCGTCGTCGAGTTCCAGCACGTCAAGCCCGGCAAGGGCCCGGCCTTCGTGCGCACCAAGCTGAAGAACGTGCTCTCCGGCAAGGTCGTCGACAAGACCTTCAACGCCGGCGTGAAGGTCGACACGGCCACCGTTGACCGCCGCGACATGCAGTTCTCGTACATGGACGGCGAGTACTTCGTCTTCATGGACATGGAGACCTACGATCAGCTGATGGTCGACCGCAAGGCCGTCGGTGACGCCGCCAACTATCTGATCGAGGGCTTCACGGCCAGCGTCGCCACCCACGAGGGCGAGGTGCTCTATGTCGAGCTGCCCGCCGCCGTCGAGCTGACGATCCAGCACACCGACCCCGGCGTCCAGGGCGACCGCTCCACCGGTGGCACCAAGCCCGCCACGCTGGAGACCGGCTACGAGATCGGTGTCCCGCTCTTCATCACCACCGGTGAGAAGATCAAGGTCGACACGCGCTCCGGTGAGTACCTCGGCCGGGTGAACAGCTAACCGTGGCTGCCCGGAACAAGGCCCGTAAGCGCGCCTTCCAGATTCTCTTCGAGGCCGACCAGCGCGGGGCGTCCGTGCGGACGGTCCTCGCGGACTGGATACGGCATGCCCGGACCGACGACCGTCAGCCGCCGGTGGGTGAGTACACGATGGAGCTGGTCGAGGGGTACGCGGAGCACGCGGACCGCATCGACGAGCTGATCTCCACCTACTCGGTGGGCTGGACGCTCGACCGGATGCCGGTCGTCGACCGGAACATCGTGCGGCTCGGCGCGTACGAGCTGGTGTGGGTGGACGAGACCCCGGACGCGGTGGTGATCGACGAGGCGGTTCAGCTCGCCAAGGAGTTCTCCACCGATGATTCCCCGTCTTTCGTGAACGGTCTGCTGGGCCGCTTCAAGGACCTCAAGCCCAGCCTCCGCCGCGTCTGAGCGGCCTCCGGACCACGGAAGAGGCCCGGGGCGGTACCGCGAAAGCGCCGGACGGGCTGCCTCAGCCCTGTCCGGCGCTTTGCCGCTTCCAGGCGCTCCCCGGGGCGTACGGCGAGCGCGTCTCGGGGCCCGCGTCGCGCGCCCGCGCGAGGGTGGCCTCAACGCACCGGAGGGCGGCCCCGTACGCATACGGGACCGCCCCTCCGGAGGTGACGTTTCTGCTGGTCTGTGGCGGGTTGGGTCAGCCCTCCTCGTGGGCGACCGCACGGCGCGCGTCGGCGTCCAGAACGCCCCAGCTGATCAACTGCTCGGTCAGGACCGAGGGCGACTGGTCGTAGATCACGGCAAGCGTGCGCAGGTCGTCCTGTCGGATCGACAGCACCTTGCCGTTGTAGTCGCCGCGCTGGCTCTGGATCGTCGCCGCGTAACGCTGGAGGGGGCCCGCCTTCTCCTGCGGCACATGGGCCAGCCGCTCCAGGTCGAGGACGAGCTTCGGCGGCGGCTCGGCGGCTCCACCGGGGGTCGTGCCGGGAAGAAGTTCCTGCACGGGGACCCCGTAGAAATCCGCCAGCTCGGCGAGGCGCTGCACCGTAACGGCACGGTCGCCACGCTCGTACGAACCGACCACCACTGCCTTCCAGCGCCCCTGGGACTTCTCCTCCACGCCATGGAGCGAGAGGCCCTGCTGGGTGCGGATGGCGCGGAGTTTGGCCCCGAGCTGCTTTGCGTATTCGCTGGACATATAGCTCCCCGGACGAAGTCTGGTAACTCACTGTGAGGTTACGCAGCGTTACTTGGATGCGTCAAGCCGAAGGAGTCGCACCGAGCTCATCAGCGGGCTTTCCGCCGTGCCAGGACAGGGGTGCGGCCAAAGTACGCCGCCGGCCTCCTGCTAGCCTGGGTGGCGTAATTTCGACGTCCTTTAAGATCCGTCCCGTGAGGCGGAGAAGGAGGTCCGTTTCATATGGACACCAGCGACACCAGCGAGACCGGTCATATCGGCGGGACCGGCCGAACGGAAGGCGCGGGCGAGGCGGCACGCCCCGTCCTGGAGGCCCCCGACATCGCACGGGCCCTGACCCGTATCGCCCACGAGATCGTCGAACGCGCCAAGGGCGCCGACGACGTGGTGCTGCTCGGCATTCCGACCCGCGGAGTCTTCCTGGCCCGCCGACTGGCCGGAAAGCTCGTGGAGATCACCGGCCGCTCGATCCCCGTCGGCTCCCTCGACATCACGATGTACCGCGACGACCTGCGCCTGCGGCCCGCCCGCGCGCTGGCCCGTACCGACATCCCCGGCGACGGCGTCGACGGACGGCTGGTCGTCCTCGTCGACGACGTGCTCTTCTCCGGCCGTACGATCCGGGCCGCCCTCGACGCGCTCGGCGACATAGGGCGCCCGCGCGCCGTCCAGCTCGCCGTACTCGTCGACCGGGGCCATCGCGAGCTGCCGATCCGCGCCGACTACGTGGGCAAGAACCTGCCCACCTCGCTGCGCGAGACCGTCAAGGTCCAGCTCGCCGAGGAAGACGGCCGGGACACCGTCCTGCTCGGCCTCAAGCGGCCCGCCGCGTCCGGCGAGCGCTAGCGCCTCCGTACGCCGCCCATCCCGTACGGACGCCCCGGCGCGCCCGCACGCCCGCATACCCACACAACGGAGCACTCTCGATGCTGCGCCTCCCGGGGGCCGGCCCCCGCACACCCGGCCATCTCATCTCCGCCGCTGACCTCAGCCGCGACGAGGCCGTACTGATCCTCGACACCGCCGAGGAGATGGCACGGGTCGCCGACCGGCCCATCAAGAAACTGCCGACTCTGCGCGGCCGTACCGTGGTGAATCTCTTCTTCGAGGACTCGACCCGCACCCGGATCTCCTTCGAGGCCGCCGCGAAGCGTCTGTCGGCCGATGTCATCAACTTCTCCGCCAAAGGCTCGTCCGTCTCCAAGGGCGAGTCGCTCAAGGACACCGCGCTGACCCTGGAGGCGATGGGCGCCGACGCCGTCGTCATCCGGCACGGCGCCTCCGGCGCCCCGTACCGTCTCGCCACCTCCGGGTGGATCGACGGCGCGGTCGTCAACGCGGGCGACGGTACGCACGAGCACCCCACACAGGCGCTGCTCGACGCCTTCACCCTGCGCCGCCGGCTGGTCGGCGCCGACGCGGGCATCGGGCGCGATCTCGACGGGCGGCGCGTCACCATCGTCGGCGATGTGCTGCACAGCAGGGTCGCCCGCTCCAATGTGCTGCTGCTGCACACACTCGGCGCCCAGGTCACCGTGGTCGCCCCGCCCACGCTCGTACCGATCGGTGTCGAACGGTGGCCGTGCGAGGTCTCCTACGACCTTGACCGGGTGCTGCCGCAATCCGACGCCGTGATGATGCTGCGGGTCCAGCGCGAGCGGATGAACGCCGCCTTCTTCCCGACCGAGCGCGAGTACTCCCGCCGCTACGGGCTGGACGGCGAGCGCATGGGCCGCATGCCCGAGAAGTCGATCGTGATGCACCCGGGGCCGATGAACCGCGGCATGGAGATCACCGCCGAGGTCGCCGATTCCGACCGCTGCACGGCCGTCGAGCAGGTCGCCAACGGTGTCTCGATCCGGATGGCCGTGCTCTATCTGCTGCTGGGCGGCAACGAGCCCGCCGTCACCCATTCCCGCCTGAACGCCGAGGAGAACAAGTAACCATGAGCAAGATTCTGATCCGGGGCGCGCGGGTATTGGGCGGCGAGGCACAGGACGTACTGATCGACGGCGAGACCATCGCCCAGGTCGGCACCGGCCTGCCCGCGGACGGTACGACGACCGTCATCGAGGCCGAGGGCCGGGTCCTGCTGCCCGGTCTGGTCGATCTGCACACCCATCTGCGCGAGCCCGGACGTGAGGACTCCGAGACCGTGCTGACCGGTACGAAGGCCGCGGCCGTGGGCGGTTTCACCGCCGTCCACGCCATGGCGAACACCTTCCCGGTGGCCGACACCGCCGGTGTGGTGGAGCAGGTGTGGCGGCTCGGCCGGGAGTCGGGCTACTGCGACGTCCAGCCCGTCGGCGCCGTCACCGTCGGCCTGGAGGGCAAGCACCTGGCCGAACTGGGCGCGATGCACGACTCGGCCGCGGGCGTCCGGGTCTTCTCGGACGACGGCAAGTGCGTGGACGACGCGGTGATCATGCGTCGCGCGCTGGAGTACGTGAAGGCCTTCGACGGCGTGATCGCCCAGCACGCCCAGGAACCGCGGCTGACCGAGGGCGCCCAGATGAACGAGGGCATCGTCTCGGCCGAGCTGGGACTGGGCGGCTGGCCCGCCGTGGCCGAGGAGTCGATCATCGCCCGTGATGTCCTCCTCGCCGCCCATGTCGGCTCCCGCGTACACATCTGCCATCTCTCCACCGCCGGCTCGGTGGAGCTGGTGCGCTGGGCGAAGTCCAAGGGCTGGCACGTCACCGCCGAGGTCACCCCGCACCATCTGCTGCTCACCGACGAACTCGTACGGTCCTACAACCCGGTCTACAAGGTGAACCCGCCGCTGCGTACCGAGGCCGATGTGACGGCCCTGCGCGAGGCCCTCGCGGACGGCACGATCGACTGTGTCGCCACCGACCACGCGCCGCATCCCCATGAGGACAAGGACTGCGAGTGGGCCGCCGCGGCCATGGGCATGGTGGGGCTGGAGACGGCGCTGTCGGTGGTCCAGGAGACGATGGTCGAGACCGGGCTGCTCGACTGGGCCGGGGTCGCCGACCGGATGTCGTTCCGGCCGGCCCGCATCGGCAGGCTCGACGGTCACGGCCGTCCCGTCTCGCCGGGTGAGCCCGCCAACCTGACTCTGGTGGATCCGGCATACCGTGGTGCCGTGGACCCCGCGGGGTTCGCCTCCCGCAGCCGTAACACCCCCTACGAGGGGCGTGAGCTGCCGGGGCGGGTGACCCACACCTTCCTGCGGGGCCGTGCCACGGTCGTCGACGGGAATCTGGCGTGAGTACTGCGAATCTTCTGCTTCCTCTGGCCGCCGAACAGAAATCGGCGGAGGTGACCGACTGGGCCGCCCGTATCGGCTGGGTCGTCGGTCTGCTGCTCTTCATCGCCTTCGTGTACTGGCTGATGCGCCAGGGCTGGAAGTGGCGCGGCAGCCTCCAGTCCGATCTGCCGGAACTGCCCGGTGTGCCCGAGACGCCCGGTGTGGCCAAGCTGAGCATGAGCGGCCGGTACCACGGCTCCACGACCGCCGGGCAGTGGCTCGACCGGATCGTGGCCCATGGCCTGGGCGCCCGCAGCCGGGTCGAGCTGACACTCACGGACGCGGGGCTGGAGGTCGTACGCCCCGGGGCGAACGACTTCTTCATCCCGGCCGACCGGCTGCGCGAGGCCCGGCTCGACAAGGGCATCGCGGGCAAGGTCCTGGCCGAGGGCGGGCTGCTGATCGTCACCTGGCAGCACGGCGACGGACTGATCGACTCCGGTTTCCGCTCCGACCACTCCGCCGAGCACACCGCATGGGTCGAGGCCATCAACCTCACCAACCAGTTCACGACGACGGAAGGCCCCGCACGATGACCACCTCCACCCCGGGAACCGCCCGCGGCACGGCGACTCCCGCCGTACTCGTCCTGGAGGACGGCCGCAGCTTCCGCGGCCGCGCCTACGGGGCCGTGGGGGAGACCTTCGGCGAGGCGGTGTTCTCCACCGGTATGACCGGCTACCAGGAGACCCTGACCGACCCGTCGTACCACCGTCAGGTCGTCGTGATGACCGCTCCGCACATCGGCAACACCGGCGTCAATGACGAGGACGCCGAATCGCGGCGGATCTGGGTCTCCGGCTATGTCGTACGCGACCCCGCGCGCACCCCCTCCAACTGGCGCTCCCGGCGCTCCCTCGACGACGAACTGGTCGCCCAGGGCGTCGTCGGCATCAGCGGGATCGACACCCGCGCGCTCACCCGCCATCTGCGCGAGCGCGGCGCGATGCGCGTCGGTATCTTCTCCGGCGACGGGCTGGCGGACGAGGCGACGCTGCTCGCCCGTGTCCGGCGGGCCCCCGAGATGACCGGCGCCGATCTGTCCGCCGAGGTCGCCACCGAGCGGACGTATGTCGTCCCCGCGATCGGCCCCGACGGCGCGGCCCTCCCGCTGGGCTCGGCACGCTTCACCGTCGCCGCGCTCGACCTGGGCATCAAGGGCATGACCCCGCACCGGATGGCCGAGCGCGGCATAGAGGTGCATGTCCTGCCCGCCAACGCCACGCTCGACGAGGTGTACGCGACCCGACCCGACGGAGTCTTCCTCTCCAACGGGCCGGGCGACCCGGCCACCGCCGACCTCACCGTCGTCAAGGGCGTGCTGGAGCGCGGCACCCCGCTCTTCGGCATCTGCTTCGGCAACCAGCTGCTCGGCCGCGCGCTCGGGTTCGGCACGTACAAGCTGAAGTACGGCCACCGCGGCATCAACCAGCCGGTGCAGGAGCGTGACGCCGCCGGCACCTGGGGAAAGGTCGAGGTCACCGCCCACAACCACGGATTCGCCGTCGACGCGCCGCTCGACCGGGTCTCCGACACCCCCTACGGCCGCGCCGAGGTCTCCCACGTCTGTCTCAACGACAACGTGGTCGAGGGGCTCAGGCTGCTCGACCGGCCGGTCTTCAGCGTCCAGTACCACCCCGAGGCGGCCGCGGGCCCGCACGACGCCGCCTATCTGTTCGACCGCTTCACAGAGCTCATGGAGGGCCAGCGTGCCTAAGCGCACCGATATCCAGTCCGTCCTGGTCATCGGTTCAGGACCGATCGTCATCGGCCAGGCCGCTGAGTTCGACTACTCCGGTACCCAGGCGTGCCGCGTCCTCAAGTCCGAGGGTCTGCGGGTCATCCTCGTCAATTCCAACCCCGCCACGATCATGACGGACCCGGAGATCGCCGACGCCACCTATGTCGAGCCGATCACCCCCGACTTCGTCGAGAAGATCATCGCCAAGGAGCGCCCCGACGCGCTGCTGCCCACCCTCGGCGGGCAGACCGCGCTCAACACCGCGATCTCCCTCCATGACGCGGGCACGCTCGACAAGTACGGCGTCGAGCTGATCGGCGCCAACGTCGAGGCGATCAACAAGGGCGAGGACCGCGACCTGTTCAAGGACGTCGTCCACGCCGTCAAAGCCAAGATCGGCCATGGCGAGTCCGCGCGTTCGGTCATCTGCCACTCCATGGACGACGTGCTCAAGGGCGTGGACGAGCTCGGCGGTTACCCCGTCGTCGTACGTCCCTCCTTCACCATGGGCGGCGCCGGCTCCGGCTTCGCGCACAACGAGGAGGATCTGCGCCGGATCGCCGGACAGGGCCTGATGCTCTCCCCGACCACCGAGGTCCTGCTTGAGGAGTCCATCCTCGGCTGGAAGGAGTACGAGCTGGAGCTGATGCGCGACAAGCACGACAACGTCGTGGTCGTCTGCTCCATCGAGAACTTCGACCCGATGGGTGTGCACACCGGTGACTCGATCACCGTCGCGCCCGCGATGACGCTCACCGACCGCGAGTACCAGATCCTGCGGGACATCGGCATCGCCGTGATCCGCGAGGTCGGCGTGGACACCGGCGGCTGCAACATCCAGTTCGCGATCAACCCCGACGACGGCCGGGTCATCGTCATCGAGATGAACCCGCGCGTCTCCCGCTCCTCCGCGCTCGCCTCCAAGGCCACCGGATTCCCGATCGCGAAGATCGCCGCCCGGCTCGCCGTGGGCTACACACTGGACGAGATCCCCAACGACATCACCGAGAAGACCCCGGCGTCCTTCGAACCCACGCTCGACTATGTCGTCGTGAAGGTGCCGCGCTTCGCCTTCGAGAAGTTCCCGGCGGCCGACGCCAGCCTGACCACCACCATGAAGTCGGTCGGCGAGGCCATGGCCATCGGCCGAAACTTCACCGAGGCGCTACAGAAGGCGCTGCGCTCGCTGGAGAAGGCGGGCAGCCAGTTCGACTTCACCGGCGAGGCCGGCGGTCCCGCCGAGAAGGACGCGCTGCTGGAGACCGCGAAGGTCCCCACCGACGGCCGGATCAACACGGTCATGCGCGCCATCCGGGCCGGTGCCACCCCCGAGGAGGTCTTCGACGCGACGAAGATCGACCCGTGGTTCGTCGACCAGCTGTTCCTGATCAAGGAGTACGCGGACGAGCTGGCCGCGGCGCCCGAGCTGGACCCCGGACTGCTCGCCGAGGCGAAGCGGCACGGCTTCTCCGACGCCCAGATCGCCGGTGTCCGCGGGCTGCGCGAGGACGTGGTCCGCGAGGTCAGGCACGCGCTCGGCATCCGCCCCGTCTACAAGACGGTCGACACCTGCGCCGCCGAGTTCGCCGCGAAGACCCCGTACTTCTACTCCTCGTACGACGAGGAGAGCGAGGTCGCGCCACGCGAGAGGCCCGCCGTGATCATCCTCGGCTCCGGCCCCAACCGGATCGGCCAGGGCATCGAGTTCGACTACTCCTGTGTCCACGCCTCCTTCGCGCTCAGCGCGGCGCCGACTCCGGCGGGGGGCTACGAGACCGTGATGGTCAACTGCAACCCGGAGACCGTCTCCACCGACTACGACACCTCCGACCGGCTCTACTTCGAGCCGCTCACGCTGGAGGACGTCCTGGAGATCGTGCACGCCGAGACGCTGGCCGGACCCATCGCGGGCGTCATCGTCCAACTCGGCGGCCAGACCCCGCTGGGCCTGGCCCAGGCGCTCAAGGACAACGGCGTACCGATCGTCGGCACGCCCCCCGAGGCGATCCACGCCGCCGAGGACCGCGGCGCCTTCGGCCGGGTCCTCGCCGAGGCCGGGCTGCCCGCGCCCAAGCACGGCACGGCCACCACCTTCGCCGAGGCCAAGGCCATCGCCGACGAGATCGGCTACCCCGTACTGGTCCGGCCCTCGTACGTCCTCGGCGGGCGCGGCATGGAGATCGTGTACGACGAGGTCAGGCTCTCCTCGTACATCGCCGAGTCCACCGAGATCAGTCCCACCAGGCCGGTCCTGGTGGACCGGTTCCTCGACGACGCCATCGAGATCGATGTGGACGCCCTCTACGACGGTACGGAGCTGTACCTCGGCGGAGTCATGGAGCACATCGAGGAGGCCGGGATCCACTCCGGCGACTCGGCGTGCGCCCTGCCCCCCATCACGCTGGGCGGCTTCGACATCAAGCGGCTGCGCGCCTCGACCGAGGCCATCGCCAAGGGGGTCGGGGTCCGCGGGCTGATCAATATCCAGTTCGCGATGGCCGGCGACATCCTCTACGTCCTGGAGGCCAACCCGCGCGCCTCCCGTACGGTCCCCTTCACCTCCAAGGCGACGGCGGTACCGCTCGCCAAGGCGGCGGCCCGTATCTCGCTCGGCGCCACCATCGCCGAACTGCGCGAAGAGGGACTGCTGCCGTCCCAGGGCGACGGCGGAACGCTGCCGCTCGACGCGCCGATCTCCGTCAAGGAAGCCGTGATGCCGTGGTCGCGTTTCCGCGACATCCACGGCCGCGGGGTGGACACCATCCTCGGCCCGGAGATGCGTTCCACCGGTGAGGTGATGGGCATCGACTCCGCCTTCGGCACGGCGTACGCCAAGTCGCAGGCAGGCGCGTACGGCCCGCTGCCCACCAAGGGCCGCGCCTTCATCTCCGTCGCCAACCGCGACAAGCGCTCGATGATCTTCCCGGCGCGTGAGCTGGTCGCCCACGGCTTCGAACTGCTCGCCACCTCGGGCACCGCGGAGGTGCTCAAGCGCAACGGCATCAACGCCACCGTCGTACGCAAGCAGAGCGAGGGCGAGGGCCCGGACGGCGAGAAGACCATCGTCCAGCTGATCCACGACGGAGGTGTCGACCTGATCGTCAACACCCCGTACGGCACCGGCGGCCGGCTCGACGGCTATGACATCCGCACGGCGGCCGTCGCACGCGGCGTCCCCTGTCTGACGACGGTCCAGGCGCTGGCCGCCGCCGTCCAGGGCATCGACGCCCTCAAACACGGCGAGGTCGGCGTCCGTTCCCTCCAGGAACACGCCGAACACCTGACCGCGGCACGCGACAACTAGCCGGCCCGAGGACGGGGGACACCGAAGCCGGTGTCCCCCGCTTCATGAGGTCTCTTCGAGGACACACCACTCCATGTACAAGATCTTCTTCAGGCTGGTCTTCCGCCGGATGGACCCGGAGCGCGCCCACCACCTGGCGTTCCGCTGGATCCGGCTCGCCGCGCGCATCCCCGTCCTGCGTACGTTCGTCGCCGCCGCCCTGGCGCCGCGGTACCGCGAACTGCGCACGGAGGCGTTCGGACTGCGGATGCACGGCCCCTTCGGGCTCGCCGCGGGCTTCGACAAGAACGCGGTGGCCATCGACGGCATGACGATGCTCGGCTTCGACCACATCGAGATCGGCACGGTCACCGGCGAGCCGCAGCCCGGGAACCCGAAGACACGGCTCTTCCGGCTCATGGCCGACCGCGCGCTGATCAACCGGATGGGCTTCAACAACGAGGGCTCGGCCGCCGTCGCGGCCCGGCTGGCGGCGCGCAGGCCGGTCTTCAGGACCACCGTCGGCGTCAACATCGGTAAGACCAAGGTCGTCCCCGAGAGTGAGGCGATCGGTGACTACGTGCTCTCGACGGAGCGGCTTGCCGGACACGCCGACTATCTCGTGGTCAACGTCAGCTCACCCAACACCCCCGGGCTGCGGAGCCTCCAGGCCGTCGACCAGCTGAGGCCGCTGCTCACCGCCGTGCGCGAGGCGGCCGACCGCACCGTCACCCACCGCCGGGTGCCGCTCCTGGTCAAGATCGCGCCCGATCTCGCCGACGAGGACATCGACGCCGTCGCCGACCTGGCCGTGGAACTGGGTCTGGACGGCATCATCGCCACCAACACCACCATCGCGCGCGACGGGCTCGGCCTGGTCTCCGACCCGGCCCTGATCGCGGAGACGGGCGGACTGTCCGGCGCGCCGCTGAAGGCGCGCTCACTGGAGGTGCTGCGCCGGCTGTACGCGCGGGTGGGCGACCGGATCACGCTCGTCGGGGTCGGCGGCATCGAGACCGCCGAGGACGCCTGGCAGCGCGTCCTCGCCGGCGCCACGCTCGTCCAGGGCTACAGCGCCTTCATCTACCAGGGCCCGTTCTGGAGCCGCGCGATCCACAAGGGGCTCGCCGCGCGGCTGGCGGTCAGTCCGTACGCCACGCTCGCCGAGGCCGTCGGCGCCGACACCCGGAAGGTGACCGCATGACCCCCGCCGCTTCCGCTGCGAACCCGCGGGAGCCCTTCGGGGCCCGGCTGCGGCGCGCCATGGACACCCGCGGACCGCTCTGCGTCGGCATCGACCCGCACGGCTCGCTGCTCACGGACTGGGGTCTGGGCGACGATCTCGCGGGCCTGGAGCGCTTCGCCCGTACGACGGTGGAGGCGCTGGCGGACCGGGTGGCCGTGCTCAAACCGCAGTCGGCGTTCTTCGAGCGCTTCGGATCGCGCGGGACCGCGGTCCTGGAGAAGACCGTCGCGGAAGCGCGGGCGGCCGGGGCGCTGGTCCTGATGGACGCCAAGCGCGGGGACATCGGCTCGACCATGGGCGCGTACGCGGCGACCTATCTGGACCAGGACTCGCCGCTCTTCTCCGACGCCGTCACGCTCTCCCCGTACCTCGGCTTCGGCTCGCTGCGGCCGGCGCTGGACGCGGCCGCGCGCTCCGGCTCGGGCGTCTTCGTACTCGCCCTGACGTCCAACCCCGAGGGCGCGGAGGTGCAGCGCGCCACCGCCGCGGACGGCCGGCCGGTCGCGGGGCTGATGCTGGACCACATGGCGGCGGAGAACGCGGGCGCGACCCCGCTCGGCTCGGTCGGCGCGGTCGTCGGCGCGACCCTGGGCGACCCGGGGGTCGATCTCGCGATCAACGGACCGCTGCTCGCGCCCGGCATCGGCGCGCAGGGCGCGACCCCGGCCGATCTGCCCGGCGTGTTCGGCACGGCGGTCGGCAATGTGGTCCCGAGCGTCAGCCGGGGCGTACTGCGGCACGGTCCGGATCTCGGCGCGCTGAGGGCGGCGGCGGAGCGTTTCGCCGATGAGGTGAGGGTGGCCCTCGGGGGCGCTTAGGTCCTGTCCGGCGGACGCCCCTCGGGCGGGCCGGCGGACGCGCTCCGGGCGTGCGCCGGGGGCGTGTCGGAAGGGTTTCGGTGGCGCGGCGCGCGGATTTCCGCGGTGTGCCGGGACGCTTTGAGAGGCGACGCTGAACACCAGGGGAACACCGCTGAGACGCCGATGAAGAGATTCTTGGCGGAAAAGCTGGGCAATATGCCTGAAATGTCCGGCCCGATCGACGTTGACCAGGACTTTTCGTCTGTTCTCGCTGACTCCGGCGGCCATGGCCGCTAGTCTCCGTCGAGAGCCAACGTGCAGTGCGTTGCCCGTTGCTCGCCTGGTGTGGGGCGACTAGGTTCCTCACCGGTCCGTATCCGACAGTTCGACATCCGAGGTGACGTAGGCGTGGCTCTTCCGCCCCTTACCCCTGAACAGCGCGCAGCCGCGCTCGAAAAGGCCGCCGCGGCTCGCCGGGAGCGGGCCGAGGTCAAGAATCGACTCAAGCACTCCGGCGCCTCCCTCCATGACGTCATCAAGCAGGGCCAGGAGAACGACGTCATCGGGAAGATGAAGGTCTCCGCGCTGCTTGAGTCCCTGCCCGGCGTGGGCAAGGTCCGCGCCAAGCAGATCATGGAGCGGCTCGGCATCTCCGAGAGCCGCCGAGTGCGTGGTCTTGGCTCCAACCAGATCGCCTCCCTGGAGCGCGAGTTCGGCGGCAAGGCCGCCTGACGTTCTCGGGCATCCCCGGGAACCTGGATAATCGCCGCATGGCAGCAGAGGTACGACCGCGGCTGACCGTGCTCTCCGGCCCCTCCGGGGTCGGCAAGAGCACGGTCGTCGCGCATATGCGCAAGGTCCACCCCGAGGTATGGCTCTCGGTGTCGGCCACCACCAGAAAACCGCGCCCCGGCGAACGCCATGGCGTCCAGTATTTCTTCGTCGCCGACGATGAATTCGACAAGCTGGTCGCCAATGGTGAGTTGCTGGAATGGGCGGAGTTCGCGGGCAACCGTTACGGCACGCCGCGCCAGGCGGTCCTGGACCGGCTCGGAGCGGGCGACCCCGTGCTCCTGGAGATCGATCTCCAGGGCGCGCGGCAGGTCAAGCAGTCGATGCCGGACTCCCGGCTGGTTTTCCTGGCGCCGCCGAGCTGGGACGAGCTGGTACGCCGGCTCACCGGTCGGGGCACGGAGTCGCCCGAGGTGATCGAGCGCCGTCTTGAGGCCGCGACGGTGGAGCTGGCGGCCGAGTCGGAGTTCGATACGACGCTGGTCAACACCTCGGTCGAGGACGTCGCGCGCGAGCTGCTAGCCTTGATGGCAGTTGCATGATCTTTTGTGGGCTTTCCTTTCCTCGTGAATCCCGCAATTACCGGTTTCTCCCTGAATTTTCTTCGGAAGGCTAGAGAGTGTCCTCTTCCATCACCACGCCCGAGGGCATCATCAACCCGCCGATCGATGAGCTGCTTGAGGCCACGGACTCGAAGTACAGCCTCGTGATCTACGCGGCCAAGCGGGCCCGTCAGATCAACGCGTACTACTCGCAGCTCGGTGAGGGCCTGCTTGAGTACGTCGGTCCGCTGGTGGACACCCACGTCCACGAGAAGCCGCTCTCGATCGCCCTGCGCGAGATCAACGCGGGTCTGCTGACCTCCGAGGCCATCGACGGCCCGGCCCAGTAGGCGTACGCGCTCCTCAGCACAGGTACAGGCTCTTCAGCACAGTCAGCACAGGCTCTTCACCAACAGGCCCGGCGGTACGACCGCCGGGCCTGTGGTGTGTCATGTCCGTAGGGCCGAGGACGGACGCGAGACGGACGCGAGACGGACGAGAGAGGGGAGACACGGTGGACAAGCCGAAGGTCGTTCTGGGGGTCGCGGGCGGGATCGCCGCGTACAAGGCGTGTGAGCTGCTGCGACGGCTGACCGAATCGGGCCATGACGTACGGGTCGTACCGACCGCGTCGGCGCTCCACTTCGTCGGCGCGGCCACCTGGTCGGCCCTCTCCGGCCACCCGGTCTCCACCGAGGTCTGGGCCGATGTCCACGAGGTGCCGCATGTGCGGATCGGGCAGTCCGCCGATCTGGTCGTCGTCGCCCCGGCCACCGCCGATCTGCTGGCCAAGGCGGCGCACGGACTCGCCGACGATCTGCTGACCAATACGCTCCTGACCGCCCGCTGCCCGGTCGTCTTCGCGCCGGCCATGCACACGGAGATGTGGGAGCACCCCGCCACCCAGGAGAATGTCGCGACGCTCCGCCGCCGCGGCGCCATGGTCATCGAGCCCGCCGTCGGCCGCCTCACCGGCGTCGACACGGGCAAGGGCCGGCTGCCGGACCCGGGAGAGATCTTCGAGGTCTGCCGGCGCGTACTGGCGCGCGGTGTGTCCGTACCCGACTCCGTGACCGACCTGGCGGGACACCATGTCGTGGTCAGCGCGGGCGGTACGCGCGAGCCGCTGGACCCGGTGCGCTATCTGGGCAACCGCTCCTCCGGGAAGCAGGGGTACGCGCTGGCCCGTACGGCGGCGGCGCGGGGAGCGCGGGTCACCCTGATCGAGGCCAATACCGGGTTCACGGACCCCGCGGGCGTGGATGTGGTCCATGTCGGGACCGCCGTACAACTGCGTGAGGCCGTACTGAAGGCCGCCGCGGAGGCCGACGCCGTGGTCATGGCGGCGGCCGTCGCCGACTTCCGGCCCGCGGTCTACGCCGAGGGCAAGATCAAGAAGAAGGACGGTGAGGAGCCCGCACCGGTGGCCCTCGTCCGTAACCCGGACATCCTCGCCGAGATCTCCGCCGAGCGGGCCCGCCCAGGACAGGTGATCGTGGGCTTCGCGGCGGAGACGGACGATGTCCTGGCCAACGGCAGGAAGAAGCTGCGGCGCAAGGGATGCGATCTGCTGGTGGTCAATGAGGTCGGGGAGCGCAAGACCTTCGGCGCCGAGGAGAACGAGGCGGTCGTGCTCGCGGCGGACGGTGGCGAGACGGCGGTGCCGTACGGGCCGAAGGAGGCGCTGGCGGATGTCGTCTGGGACCTGGTGGCGCCGAGGCTGGGGACCTGAGGGCGGGGATCAGGAGCGGCGGCCCGTGGCGGGGCGCGCGGGCGGCCGCGGCCCTGAGCCCCGCGGCTGAACGGAAACCGTGGCGCGTGTGAATTCTTTGTTGCGCCACCGCCGTCCCGTTTCCCGGCGATCGCCACGGCGAAGGGCCCCGGAACCGGAGAATCCCGGTGTAGCGCCCCCTGGCCAGGATCGATCGGCGTATCGCATAATGCAGAGCCGCGGGCGGCGGGACTCCCACAGATCGAGACACTTGCCCCCGTGACCCGATTCGACCGATAAAGTGGTCGTGGACCGTCGCGGGGCTGGGGCCCTCCGCCGGTCCGCCAATGATCAGCCAGCAGCCGCTGCAACCACAGGGAGCGATGTGTCCCGCCGTCTGTTCACCTCGGAGTCTGTGACCGAAGGTCACCCCGACAAGATCGCTGACCAGATCAGCGACACCATTCTTGACGCGCTCCTGGAGGAGGACCCGTCCTCCCGGGTCGCCGTGGAGACCTTGATCACCACCGGCCTGGTGCACGTGGCCGGAGAGGTGACCACCAAGGCCTACGCGCCGATTGCCCAGCTGGTGCGGAACAAGATCCTGGAGATCGGTTACGACTCCTCGAAGAAGGGCTTCGACGGCGCCTCCTGTGGCGTCTCGGTTTCCATCGGCGCGCAGTCGCCCGACATCGCGCAGGGCGTCGACACGGCGTACGAGAAGCGCGTCGAGGGTGCCGCCACAGGCGAAGAAGGCGACGAGCTGGACAAGCAGGGCGCCGGCGACCAGGGCCTGATGTTCGGCTACGCCTGCGACGAGACGCCCGAGCTGATGCCGCTCCCGATCCACCTCGCGCACCGGCTCTCGCGCCGGCTCTCCGAGGTCCGCAAGAACGGGACCATCCCGTACCTGCGCCCTGACGGCAAGACGCAGGTCACCATCGAGTACGACGGCGACAAGGCCGTCCGTCTCGACACGGTCGTCGTCTCCTCGCAGCACGCCTCGGACATCGACCTGGACTCGCTGCTCGCCCCCGACGTACGCGAGTTCGTCGTCGAGCACGTCCTCAAGGAGCTCGTGGACGACGGCATCAAGCTGGACACCGAGGGCTACCGTCTGCTGGTCAACCCGACGGGCCGGTTCGAGATCGGTGGCCCGATGGGTGACGCGGGCCTGACCGGCCGCAAGATCATCATTGACACGTACGGCGGCATGGCCCGCCACGGCGGCGGCGCCTTCTCCGGCAAGGACCCGTCCAAGGTCGACCGCTCGGCGGCCTACGCGATGCGCTGGGTCGCGAAGAACGTCGTCGCGGCGGGCCTGGCCTCGCGCTGCGAGGTCCAGGTCGCCTACGCGATCGGCAAGGCCGAGCCGGTCGGCCTCTTCGTCGAGACCTTCGGCACGGCCACGGTCGACACGGACAAGATCGAGCAGGCCATCGCGCAGGTCTTCGACCTCCGCCCGGCGGCGATCATCCGCGACCTCGACCTGCTCCGCCCGATCTACGCCCAGACGGCGGCGTACGGCCACTTCGGCCGCGAGCTGCCCGAGTTCACCTGGGAGCGCACGGACCGCGTGGAAGCCCTGCGCGAGGCCGCGGGGATCTGACCCTTCGGGTTTCTCCTTCGGGTTTCTCGCCGAGGCCCCGGACACCTGCTGCTGGTGTCCGGGGCCTCGGGCATGGGCGCCACGGCGGCCGATGCCGAGAGCGGTCGCCGTTCGAGGGGGCTGTCGGAACAACCGACCGACAGGCGATACGTGTCCCCGGCCGCTGTCCGGGCCCTGCCGCGGGCTGCCCCCGGTGGGCCGGGGGATGTCGGTGGTGTCTGGTAGGTATGAAGCTGTGAGCAGCGACGACAAGCGGGCCGAGGATCCCACCGACGGTGGGCCCGAGCAGCTTGCGCTGATTCGGGAGAGTGTGCGGAAGGCCAAGGTGCCGCGGGCGAAGCCGCGGACGTGGCGGGGGGCCGCGCTGGCCGGGGAGCTGCCCGTCGCGCGGGTGGTGGTCAACAAGGGCGTGCTGCATCTTGATCAGTTCTTCGACTACGCCGTGCCGGAGGAACTGGACGAGGCGGCGCAGCCGGGGGTGCGGGTGCGGGTGCGGTTCGGGGCCGGGACGCATCAGGTTCGGGGCGGCCGGCGTGAGGGCGGACGGCTGATCGACGGGTTCGTCGTCGAGCGGCGGGCAGAGTCGGACTACTCCGGGCCGCTCGCCGCGCTCGCCGATGTGGTGTCGCCCGAGCCCGTGCTCAGTGCGGAGCTGCTGGGGCTGGCGCGTGCCGTCGCCGACCGGTACGCGGGAAGCCTCGCGGATGTGCTGCAACTCGCGGTCCCGCCGCGGAACGCGCGGGCCGAGTCGAAGCCCTCTCCGGAGCCGTCGCCCCCGCCCGCCGCGCCGGAGGCGGGTACCTGGGAGCGGTATGTCAACGGGCCCGCGTTCCTCACCGCGCTCGCCGGCGGGGCAGCGCCCCGGGCCGTATGGACCGCCCTGCCCGGTCCGCACTGGGCCGACGAACTGGCCCGCGCCGTGGCGGCGACGCTGGCCTCGGGGCGGGGCGCGCTCGTCGTCGTACCGGACGGGCGGGCCGCCGGGCGGGTCGACTCGGCGCTGACGGCGCTGCTGGGCGAAGGGCGGCATGCGCTGCTCACGGCCGAGGCGGGGCCCGAGAAGCGCTACCGCGAGTGGCTGGCCGTACGGCGCGGAGCGGTACGGGCGGTCGTCGGGACCCGTGCCGCCATGTTCGCGCCGGTACGGGACCTGGGGCTGGTCGTCATCTGGGACGACGGCGACGGCAGCCACAGCGAGCAGCACGCACCCCAGCCGCACGCCCGCGAGGTACTGCTGCTGCGGGCCGCGCACGACAAGTGCGGCTTCCTGCTCGGGGGTACGTCCTGCACCGTCGAGGCGGCCCAACTGGTCGGCACCGGCTGGGCGCTGCCCCTCGTGGCCGGTCGCGAGCAGGTGCGTACGGCCGCGCCGCTCGTACGCACCATCGGTGACGGCGAGCTGGCGCGGGACGAGGCGGCGCGGGCCGCACGGCTGCCCAGCCTCGCCTGGCAGGCCGTCAGGGAAGGACTCAGGACGGGGCCGGTGCTGGTGCAGGTGCCCCGGCGCGGCTATGTGCCCAGGCTCGCCTGTGAACGGTGCCGGGCGCCCGCG
Source organism: Streptomyces sp. NPDC094034 (assembly GCF_040303865.1). Taxonomy (NCBI): domain Bacteria; kingdom Bacillati; phylum Actinomycetota; class Actinomycetes; order Kitasatosporales; family Streptomycetaceae; genus Streptomyces; species Streptomyces sp. NPDC094034. The sequence continues at coordinate 186,153 of NZ_JBEOUD010000004.1, forward strand.
CGCTGCCGGCACTGCGCGGGGCCGCTGGAGGCGCCGAGGGAAGGGGAGTTGCACTGCGCCTGGTGCGGCCGGGACGAACCGGCCTGGCACTGCGCGGAGTGCGGGAACACCCGGCTGCGCGCGCGGATCGTGGGAGCGCGGCGGACGGCGGAGGAGCTGGGACGGGCGTTCCCGGCCGTCCCCGTCCGAACGTCGGGACGCGACCACGTACTCGATTCCGTCCCCGGCCGCCCCGCCCTCGTGGTCAGCACCCCCGGTGCCGAGCCGGTGGCGGAGGGCGGTTACGCGGCGGCGCTGCTCCTCGACGGCTGGGCGATGCTCGGGCGCCCGGACCTGCGTGCGGGCGAGGAGGCCCTGCGCCGCTGGATACACGCGGGTTCGCTGGTACGCGGACAGAGCGAGGGCGGCACGGTGGTCGTGGTCGCCGAGCCGACGCTGCGGCCGGTGCAGGCGCTGGTGCGCTGGGATCCGGTGGGGCACGCCCAGCGCGAGCTGGCGGAGCGGGCCGAGCTGGGGTTTCCGCCGGTGTCGCGGATGGCGGCGGTGCTGGGGCGGGGGGAGACGGTGGCCGCGTTTCTGGCGGCCGCGGAGCTGCCCGATGCCGCGGAGGTGCTGGGACCTGTGCCGATGCCGGTCACGGAGCCGGGCAGGGCGCGTCGGGCGGGCGATCCGCCGGCGGGGGAGCGGTGGGAGCGGGCGTTGGTGCGGGTGCCGCCGGGGAGTGGGGCGGCGCTCGCCGGTGCGCTGAAGAGGGCGCAGGCGGCGCGGTTGGCCCGGGGCGGGGGGGACGCGGTACGGGTGCGGATCGATCCGCCGGACATCGGGTGAGGTTTCGGCACTGCGCCGCGCCTCCGGCGGGGTGCGGGTGCGGAATGCGGAGGAGGTGCGTGTCCGGGCTGCGCCGCGTGTGACAGGCGACTGTCGCGTGGTCACCGCGCTTCGCACGAGCCGCGACGCCTTACGTCAGGACACGCACCTCCTCCGACCCCGACCCCTCCCGCCCGTGGTCGCACCCGCCCCGGGGCCCTGGGGAACGGTCAGCCGCCCCTTGGGCCCGGGAAGACGTTCGGGCGGGGTTCCTCCCGAAGGGACTGGGTGCTCGCCGTCGGCTGTGGCGGCATCGAGCGGGCCGCGGGGACGACGGTCGGCACCGGCGGGCGCTGCGCCGTGGTGTCCTGGGGGCGGTCCGCCTCGGGCGCGCTCGCCTGCTGGGTGGCCCGGCGCGTGCCGTAACGGCGGTGCACCGCCTGCTTGGTGACGCCGAGCGCCGAACCCACCGCGTCCCAGGAGAAGCCCAGCGAGCGGTCGAAGTCCACCGCGGCGGTCACCAGGGTCTCTACGCTGTCCCTCAGCTCCTGCGCGAGCCGTACGGTCGGCGCGGGCGCCCTGCCGTACACGACGAAGCCCGTGGAAGGACCCGATCGTCGCGGGCGGTAGACATTGCCCAACTGGGCGGTGAGGGTGCGCAATGCGTCCACCTGCCGCCGGACCCGCTCGATGTCCCGCACCAACAGGTGCAGACTTGCCCGGGCTTGAGCGTCGTGGGTTGCGTGGTCGGCCATGAACAAGCCTCTCGAACCGGCGTTGAAAAGGATCCGGGCCGCACCGGTGCGGCCCGTGTGGTCAATCTCTCTTGACAACGCGCCACCTGGCGTTGTGGTCACGCTGCGGGGGCGTATGCGCATATGCGCGGGGCGCGTGGGCCGTCGTACGCCCCCTGATGTCCAGGCCCATAGACTGGTGCGCCGCTCGATCACCGCACTTTCAGTCCGAGAGGCAGTCAGCCACCGATGAAGCTCGTCTTCGCCGGCACCCCCGAGGTCGCCGTACCCGCCCTGGACGCACTCATCGCCTCCGAACGGCATGACGTCGTCGCCGTCGTGACCCGGCCCGACGCGCCGGCCGGGCGCGGGCGCAGGCTTGTCGCCAGTCCTGTCGCCCAGCGCGCCGAGGAGGCCGACATCGAGGTGCTCAAGCCGGCGAGGCCACGCGACGAGGACTTCCTGGCGCGGCTGCGCGAGATCGGGCCTGACTGCTGCCCGGTCGTCGCGTACGGTGCGCTGCTGCCGAAGTCCGCCCTCGATGTGCCGGTCCACGGGTGGGTGAATCTGCACTTCTCGCTGTTGCCCGCCTGGCGCGGTGCCGCGCCCGTGCAGCACGCCGTGATGGCGGGCGACGAGATGACCGGCGCGTCCACCTTCCAGATCGAGCGGGGGCTGGATTCCGGGCCGGTGTACGGCGTGATCACGGAACATGTACGGCCCACCGACACCAGCGGTGATCTGCTGACCCGGCTGGCCTTCGCGGGCTCCGGGCTGCTGGCCGCGACCATGGACGGGATCGAGGACGGTTCGCTCAAGCCCGTACCGCAGCCCGCCGAGGGCATCACGCTCGCGCCCAAGATCACGGTCGAGGACGCGCGAGTGGAGTGGTCCGCGCCCGCGCTGCGGGTGGACCGGGTGGTCCGTGCCTGTACCCCGGCGCCCGGTGCGTGGACGGTCTTCCGCGGGGAGCGGCTCAAGCTGGTTCACCTGGGGCTGCTGCCCGAGCGTACGGAGCTGGCCCCCGGGGCGGTCGCCGTCGGCAAGAACAACGTGTACGTGGGCACCGGTTCGCACGCGGTCGAGCTGCTCTGGGTCCAGCCGCAGGGGAAGAAGCCCATGCGCGCCGCCGACTGGGCGCGCGGGGTGCGGATCGCACCGGGCGAGAGCCTCGGGTAGGCGGCTCGGGCGGCCGGCCGGAGCATTAGGCTGGCAGGGATCAATTCTCCTCACCGCGGAGCACCTTTGAACGAGCAGGCCCCTCGCCGCCCCTCCAAGCCGTACCGCCGTCCCAAGAAGGACCCCGTGCGGCTCCTCGCGTTCGAGGCGCTCAGGGCCGTCGACGAGCGGGCGGCGTACGCGAATCTCGTGCTGCCGCCGCTGCTCAAGAAGGCGCGTGAGAACAGCGGCTTCGAGGCGCGGGACGCGGCGCTGGCCACCGAGCTGGTGTACGGGACACTCCGGCGCCAGGGCACGTACGACGCGATCATCTCGGCGTGCGTCGACCGGCCGCTGCGCGAGGTCGATCCGCCGGTGCTCGATGTGCTCGCCCTGGGGGCGCACCAGCTGCTCGGGACACGGATCCCGACGCATGCCGCCGTCTCCGCGAGCGTGGAGCTGGCCCGCGTGGTGCTCGGCGACGGCCGCGCCAAGTTCGTCAACGCCGTACTGCGCAAGATCTCGCGCGACGACCTGGACACCTGGCTGCGACGGGTCGCTCCGCCGTACGACGAGGACGCCGAGGACCATCTCGCGGTCGTCCACTCGCATCCCCGCTGGGTGGTCTCCGCGCTCTGGGACGCGCTGGGCGGTGGCCGCGCGGGTATCGAGGATCTGCTGGAGGCCGACAACGAACGGCCCGAGGTGACGCTGGTGGCCAGGCCCGGCCGCTCGACCACCGGTGAACTGCTCGATGCGCTCGGCGAGGACTCCGGGCTGCCCGGCCGCTGGTCGCCGTATGCCGTACGGCTCACCGAGGGCGGTGAGCCGGGCACGCTCGACGCGGTACGGGAGGGGCGGGCCGGCGTCCAGGACGAGGGCAGCCAACTGGTCGCGATCGCCCTGGCCAACGCGCCGCTGGAGGGGACCGACGCGCGCTGGCTCGACGGGTGTGCCGGGCCCGGCGGGAAGGCGGCGCTGCTGGCCGCGCTGGCCGCCGGGCGCGGCGCCTCCCTGCTGGCCGCCGAGAAGCAGCCGCACCGGGCCAGGCTGGTCGCCCGCGCGCTCGCCGGGAACCCCGGCCCGTATCAGGTGATCGCCGCCGACGGCACCCGGCCGCCCTGGGTCCCCGGTTCCTTCGACCGGGTCCTGGTCGATGTGCCATGCACGGGGCTCGGCGCCCTGCGGCGCAGGCCGGAGGCGCGCTGGCGGCGCCGCCCGGAGGATCTGGAGGGCTTCGCGCCGCTCCAGCGCGGGCTGCTGCGCGAGGCGTTCCACGCGGTACGGGTCGGCGGCGTCGTCGGATACGCGACATGCTCCCCGCACCCCGCCGAGACCAGGGCGGTCGTCGAGGACGTCCTGCGGGGGCGCGGCGGCGCGGCGATCGAGGCCGAGTGGGTCGACGCCAGGCCGCTCATGCCGGACGTACCGGCGCTGGGGGACGGCCCCGACGTCCAGCTGTGGCCGCATCTGCACGGGACGGACGCGATGTACCTGGCGCTGCTGCGGCGTACCGCCTGACGGCCGTCCGCATCGTGGGACGCGACCCGTACCCGAGAGCGTGATCGCCGTGCTGGAGCCGCCATGTCCCCCCGGGCCGCGCCGCCGTCGGTGGGGCGGGACGTACGGATTGCGCGGAGTGTGCGGTTCTCGCACCGCGTCGCGAGGCATTGGTCCGTACCGAGGGCCGCCGTGCGGTCCGGAAGTGGTCCGGAACATGGCAGGCTTGGCACATGGCCCAGATCAACCCCAGCATCCTGTCCGCCGACTTCTCCCGACTCGCCGACGAGGCGAAGGCGGTTGAAGGTGCCGACTGGCTTCATGTCGATGTCATGGACAACCACTTCGTGCCCAATCTGACCCTGGGCGTGCCGGTGGTCGAAGCGCTCGGACGGGCGACGGACATCCCGCTGGACTGTCATCTGATGATCGAGGAGCCCGATCGCTGGGCCCCGCAATATGTCGAGGCCGGCGCCGGTTCGGTGACCTTCCATGTGGAGGCCGCCGCCGCACCCGTACGGCTGGCGCGCGAGATCCGTGCCAAGGGCGCGAGGGCGTCCATGGCGCTCAAGCCCGCGACGGCCATCGAGCCGTACGAGGACCTGTTCCCCGAGCTCGACATGCTGCTGATCATGACGGTGGAACCGGGCTTCGGCGGCCAGGCGTTCCTGGACATCATGCTGCCCAAGATCCGCCGTACCCGGGAGCTGATCTCCAAGCACGGTCTTGAGCTGTGGCTCCAGGTGGACGGCGGGGTCTCGGCCACCACCATCGAACGCTGCGCCGAGGCGGGCGCCGATGTCTTCGTCGCGGGCTCCGCGGTGTACGGCACGGACGATCCGGCCGCGGCGGTACGGATGCTCCGCGACCAGGCGTCCGAGGCCACCGCCGCGGCATCCTGGGCATGCGGCCACTGACCCGTGCGCGTGCGCGGGACTCCGGTGGACCAGTGCGCCACGGGAACATGAACGACGCCCTTCGGGGCTGATCAAGGATCGCTGGATCTGACAGGATGAACAGCGAGTCCAGAGTGTGAACAGCAGTGAGGAGATCGCGGTGTCTGGTATGTCGGCGGGTCGGCCAGCCCTGCGGATGGGACCCGCGGAACTGGTGCAGGCGGCGGCCATGGCCCGCCGCTTCTATCTGGAGGGCAAGTCCAAGATCCAGATCGCCGAGGAGTTCGGCGTCAGCCGCTTCAAGGTGGCCCGGGTCCTGGAGACCGCGCTGGAGCGCGACCTCGTGAGGATCGAGATCCGCGTCCCGTCGGAGCTGGACGCCGAGCGCTCCGACGCGCTGCGCGCCCGCTACGGACTGCGGCACGCGGTGGTGGTCGAGTCGCCCACGGAGGCCGAGGACGAGTCGCCCGACCCGGAGAACCTCGGCGAGGTCGCCGCCGATCTGCTCGGTGAGCTGGTCGTCGAAGGCGATGTGCTGGGGCTGGCCTGGGGCCGGTCCACCATCCACATGGCCGCCGCGCTCGACCGGCTGCCGCCCTGCACGGTGGTCCAGCTCACGGGTGTGTACGACGCGGGCACCGCCGAGCGCGGCTCCGTCGAGGCCGTACGGCGGGCCGCCCAGGTGTCCGGGGGAGAGGCGCACCCCATCTACGCGCCGATGCTGCTTCCCGATCCGGCGACCGCCGCCGCGCTGCGCAGTCAGACGGGGATCGCGCGCGCCTTTGAGTACTTCGACAAGGTGACCGTCGCCGCCGTCTCCATCGGCTCCTGGGAGCCGGGCATCTCGACGGTGCACGACATGATCACCGAGAAGGAACGCAACCACTACGCCTCACTCGGTGTGGCCGCGGAGATGTCCGCGCATCTCTTCGACGCGGAGGGCCGACGGGTCGGCCGCGATCTGGGCGAGCGTTGCATCACGGTCGAGGCCGACCGGCTGCGCCGGATTCCGGAGGTCGTGGCGATCGCGGGCGGGCTGCGCAAGGCGGAGGCCATCGGTGCCGTACTCCGTTCCGGGCTGGTCACCAGCCTGGTCACCGACACCGCGGCGGCGGACTTCCTACTGACGGAGTTCACCCCGGGGCCGCGGCCCGCGCTGGAGCGGGTCGACCCGGACGAGACCTGACGCGTCTCCCGGTCTTCCGGTCCCGGCCTTGCGCTCCCGGTCGCGGGGACGGCGATCGGCGGCCGGTGGCGGTCGCCGGTGGCGTTGATCGGGGCGGTGGCCGTCGGCCGGGACGTCGCCCGGTGCCGGGGTATGTGGACCAACGTATGAGCACACCCCTTCTGAGCTGGACGTTCCTCCCCGGCCGGGTATCCGGTCCGGCATGGGACAATCAAGTACGTGCGATTTCCCCGGCTCCACCGACCGGGGGCCAACTCCGAACGACTGGGATGTTCTGCACGTGCGTTTCCTCAATGACCTGACGCCGCCGTACGACCTGACATACGACGACGTGTTCATGGTGCCGAGCCGTTCGGCCGTGGGTTCCCGCCAGGCGGTGGATCTCTCCGCCCCCGACGGCACCGGCACCACCATCCCCCTCGTCGTGGCGAACATGACCGCGATCGCGGGCCGCCGGATGGCCGAGACAGTCGCCCGGCGTGGGGGTCTCGTCGTCATCCCGCAGGACATCCCCATCGAGGTCGTCACCGATGTCATCTCATGGGTCAAGACGCGCCATCTCGTACTCGACACCGCGATCGTGCTCGCCCCCCTCCAGACCGTGGGCGACGCCCTGTCCCTGCTGCCCAAGCGGGCGCACGGCGCGGGCGTCGTCGTCGACGGCGAGGGGCGGCCCGTCGGGGTCGTCACCGAGCACGACCTGACCGGTGTCGACCGCTTCGCCCAGCTGTCCGAGGTGATGTCGAAGGACCTGCTGCTGATCTCCGCGGACATGGACCCCCGCGAGGCGTTCAACACCCTCGACAACGCCAACCGCAAGATCGCGCCCGCCATTGACGCCGACGGCAGGCTGGCGGGTGTCCTCACCCGCAAGGGCGCCCTGCGCGCGACCCTCTACACGCCCGCGACGGACGCCGAGGGCAAGCTGCGGATCGCCGCCGCCGTCGGGGTCAACGGCGATGTCGCGGGCAAGGCCGCGCAGCTGCTCGACGCGGGCGTCGACACGCTTGTCGTCGATACGGCACACGGCCACCAGGAGTCGATGCTCGCCGCGATCAGGGCCGTGCGCGCGCTCGACCCGAAGGTGCCGGTCGTCGCGGGCAATATCGTCGCCGCCGAGGGCGTACGGGATCTGATCGACGCGGGCGCGGACATCATCAAGGTCGGAGTCGGGCCCGGCGCCATGTGCACCACCCGCATGATGACCGGGGTGGGCCGGCCCCAGTTCTCCGCCGTCATGGAGTGCGCGGCGGAGGCGAAGAAGTTCGGCAAGCACGTCTGGGCCGACGGCGGGGTCAGGCACCCGCGCGATGTCGCCATGGCGCTCGCCGCCGGTGCCTCGAACGTCATGATCGGTTCCTGGTTCGCCGGTACGTACGAGTCCCCTGGCGACCTTCAGCAGGCCGCCGACGGACGGCTCTACAAGGAGTCCTTCGGCATGGCCTCCGCCCGCGCCGTACGCAACCGTACGAGCGAGGAGTCGGCGTACGACCGGGCGCGCAAGGCGCTGTTCGAGGAAGGCATCTCCACCTCGCGGATGTTCCTCGACCCGTCCCGCCCCGGCGTGGAGGACCTGATCGACTCGATCATCGCGGGCGTCCGCTCCTCGTGCACCTACGCCGGCGCCGACTCGCTGGAGGAGTTCGCGCGCAAGGCGATCGTCGGCGTCCAGAGCGCTGCCGGATACGCCGAAGGCAAGCCACTGCACGCCAGTTGGAGTTAGGGCCTTTCGTCAGGATCAGGCCGTGTCGTCGGGATCGGGCCGGTTCCGTCCCCCCGTCGCTCGGAGCGGTCACTGTCCGGGCGACCGGGGCAGGCATGAGTGCGAGGAGAGCGGGTACACGCGCTGTGCACTGACCACGGAGCAGGGGAGGACAAAGTGTCCACGGCGAGCACGGTCCCGACCGAAAGCACGCAGTACGGATCCCAGCAGCGCGCGGAGGCGGCGGAGCTGGAACTTCCCTACGTGGAGTGCCCGTCGGAAGTGGCACCCAAGGACGCGCGGGAAATCTCGAAACTCTTCTTCGCCCGGCTGGCGGAACTGGAGGAAGGCACACACGAGTTCCAGTACGTACGCAACACCCTGATCGAGCTGAATCTGGCGCTGGTCCGCTACGCGGCCACTCGGTTCCGTAATCGCGCGGACCAGATGGAGGACATCGTCCAGGTCGGCACCATCGGCCTGATCAAGGCGATCGATCGCTTCGAGCTCAGCCGTGAGGTGGAGTTCGCGACCTTCGCCGTGCCCTACATCGTCGGTGAGATCAAGCGGTTCTTCCGGGACACCAGCTGGGCCGTACACGTGCCGCGCCGGCTCCAGGAGCTGCGGATCGATCTGGCCAAGGCGACCGACGAGCTCTCCCAGCGGCTCGACCGCGCGCCCACCACGCCCGAACTGGCCGAGCATCTGGGGCTGGACGAGGACGAGGTCATCGAGGGCGTCGTCGCGAGCAATGGCTATACGGCCGGCTCGATCGACATGCCGACGGATGACGCGTCGGGTTCCCCGGGCCCGCTCTCGGACCGGATCGGCGCACCCGACGCGGGGATGGAGACGGCGGAGAACGTCCAGGCGCTCAAGCCGCTCATCGAGGATCTGGACGAGCGGGAGCGGCGCATCCTGCGCATGCGCTTCGGCGACGAGATGACCCAGTCGGAGATCGGGGCCGAACTGGGCGTCTCCCAGATGCATGTGTCCCGGCTGCTGTCGCGGATCACCGGGCGGCTGCGGGCGGGTCTGCTGGCGGTGGAGTGAGCCGCGTGCGGGTGACACACGAGTGACACACGCATGGGCGAGGGGGCGCTCCGCGGCCGCGGAGCGCCCCCTCGCCCATGCCGTCGGCCGGGCCGGCCGTGAGCGGGCTGCTGTCGGCCGTCGTGCCCGGTCAGGCGGGGGCGGTGACCGCCGGCCGCTGCCAGACCGCCTGGACACGCTTGCCGTCCGGCAGCGGTCGGACCTCGACATGGCCCGCCAGTCTCAGCACCATGTGCCAGCCGAACCCGCCGCCCCCGGAGAAGTCGGGCGTGCGCGCGACCGGTGGCTCCGGGCTGGAGTCGTCCATCTCCACCGTCAACGTCTCGTCCTCCGCGGTGAGATGGAGCCGCCACCACCCCGGGGTGTGCCGGACGGCGTTCGAGACGAGCTCCGAGACGACCAGCAGCACCGCGTCCAGATCGGCCCACGGACAGTGCTGCTGAAGGAACTCGGCGGCGGCGCCGCGGGCCGCCGCGCTGTCCCGGTACGGCGAGTCCACGACCACCACATGCGGCTCGTTGCTCATCACAGGCCTCATCTACCCCGTTGTCGGTCTTTCACCGGCATCGGCCTCATTGTGAGCCCGGCCCGAGGGACACACGTCACCGGGGCCCGCGCTCCCGTGTTCTACTTCGGTGACGGGCCCGCCGCACTCCGGCCCCCGCCGCACCTCCGGCCACCGCAGAGAAGTGAACCACCAGCCGTGCGACTCAACGATCTCGACGAACGCATCGTCCACGCCCTCGCCGCGGACGCCCGCCGCTCCTACGCCGATATCGGCTCACTCGTCGGTCTGTCCGCGCCCGCGGTGAAGCGGCGCGTCGACCGGCTGCGCGCCGAGGGCGCGATCACCGGCTTCACCGTACGGGTCGACCCGGCGGCGCTCGGCTGGGAGACCGAGGGGTTCATCGAGATCTACTGCCGGCGCAAGACCTCGCCGGAAGCCATCCAACGGGGCCTGGAACGGCTGCCCGAGGTGGTGTCCGCCTCCACCGTCACCGGAGAGGCTGACGCGATCGTCCAGGTCTTCGCCGCCGATATGCGCCACTTCGAGCAGGTACTGGAACGCATCGCGGGCGAGCCATATGTGGAGCGTACGAAGTCCGTGCTCGTACTGTCCCCGCTGCTGCGGCGCTACTCGGGTCTGGAGGGGACCGGCGACGGCGCCGCCCACCGCGCGGCGATGCCGTCCACGAACAGCCCGACCGGCTCCGCTCCCCCCTTCTGACCAGCGAAAACGTCTCCACGCAACGAATCGCCGAGGGAGCCGCCGAGCACGCAATGGATCGGTGGTCGGCGCGCAACGGTCGCGTCTTGTCGGCCGCGGTGGCCGGACCGTAGCGTCGGTGCCGTCGCCCACGCCCCCTTTCGCACCGCCCGAGGTCAGCCATGCCGCCGCTGCGTACCGCCCTGCTCCAGAGCTCCGGCCGACCCGGTTCGGTGGCCGGGAATCTGCTGGCGCTCGACGAGGCCGCCGCCCGTGCCGCCGACGCGGGCGCCGGGCTGCTGGTCTGTCCCGAGATGTTCCTGACCGGCTACGCCATCGGCGACCGGGTGCCCCAACTGGCCGAGCCCGTGGACGGTCCTGGGGCCGCGGCCGTGGCCGGGATCGCCGTACGCCATGGACTCGCGGTGCTGTACGGCTACCCCGAGCGCGACGGCGAGCGGATCTTCAACACCGCGCAGCTCATCGGGCCCGACGGCACACGGCTCGCCAACTACCGCAAGACGCATCTCTTCGGCGGCTTCGAGCGTGAGTGGTTCACCCCGGGGGAGCTGCCCGTGGTCCAGGCCGAGCTGGCCGGGCTGCGGATCGGGATCATGATCTGTTACGACGTCGAGTTCCCCGAGAACGTGCGGTCGCACGCCCTGGCCGGTACCGATCTGCTGCTGGTGCCCACCGCTCAGATGCACCCGTTCCACTTCGTCGCCGAGTCCGTCGTGCCGGTCCGGGCCTTCGAGAACCAGATGTATGTGGCGTATGTGAACAGGACCGGCCATGAGGGCGAGTTCGAGTTTGTCGGGCTGAGCTGTCTCGCGGGCCCCGAGGGGGCTGCCAGGGCGCGCGCGGGGCGGGGCGAGGAGCTGGTGTTCGGAGAGGTCGACGGCGAGCTGCTGCGCGCCTCCCGCGCGGCCAATCCGTATCTGAGGGACCGCGCACCCGGGCTCTACACCGCACTCGTGCGAGCCGACCCGCACGGAGCCGACCCGCACGGAGCCGACCCGCACGGAGCCGACCCGCACGGAGCCGACCCGCACGGAGCCGAGCACGCCTGAGTCGGCCCGCGCCGAGCCGATCGCGCCCGTACCCCTACCCGCCGCAAGCGCCGTACCCGCCCTACGCCGTACCCGCAAGGAGTCCGTACCCCATGACGTCCATGGTGCCCACCGCCGTCCAGCACGCCGACGCGCAGCCCGTCGGTGCCCAGCCGCCGATCACCATGTTCGGACCGGACTTCCCCTACGCGTACGACGACTATCTCGCGCACCCCGCCGGGCTCGGCCAGATACCCGCGACCGAGCACGGCGCCGAGGTCGCCGTCATCGGTGGCGGGCTCTCCGGCGTCGTCGCCGCGTACGAGCTGATGAAGATGGGCCTGAAGCCCGTCGTGTACGAGGCCGACCAGATTGGTGGGCGGCTGCGTACGGTCGGCTTCGAGGGCTGTGAGCCGGAACTGACCGCCGAGATGGGCGCGATGCGCTTCCCTCCCTCCTCCACCGCGCTGCGGCACTACATCGATCTGGTGGGTCTGGAGACCCGGGCGTTCCCCAACCCGCTGGCCCCCGGCACCCCGTCGACAGTCGTCGATCTCAAGGGCGAGTCCCACTACGCGAAGACGGTGGACGATCTGCCACCGGTCTACCGCGAGGTGATGGACGCCTGGACCACCTGTCTGGAGGAGGGCGCGGACTTCTCCGACATGAACCGCGCCCTGCGCGAGCGCGATGTGCCGCGGATCCGGGAGATCTGGGCGCGGCTGGTCGAGAAGCTCGACAACCAGACCTTCTACGGGTTCCTCTGCGACTCCCCGGCCTTCAAGTCCTTCCGGCACCGGGAGATCTTCGGCCAGGTCGGCTTCGGCACCGGCGGCTGGGACACCGACTTCCCCAACTCCATCCTGGAGATCCTGCGGGTCGTCTACACCGAGGCCGACGACCACCACCGTTCCATTGTCGGCGGCAGTCAGCAGCTCCCGCTGCGGCTGTGGGAGGACGAGCCCCGGAAGATCACGTACTGGCCGGCCGGTACCTCGCTGTCGTCCCTGCACGGCGGGTCGCCCCTGCCGGCCGTGACCCGACTGCACCGCACCTCGGGCAACCGGATCACCGTCACGGACGCCTCCGGCCGGATCCGTACCTACCGCGCCGCGATCTTCACCGCGCAGTCGTGGCTGCTGCTCTCCAAGATCGCCTGTGACGACTCGCTCTTCCCGATCGACCACTGGACGGCGATGGAGCGCACCCACTACATGGAGTCGTCCAAGCTGTTCGTGCCGGTCGACCGGCCGTTCTGGCTCGACCCGGCCGTGGACGATCGGGGCGTGCCGACCGGGCGTGACACGATGTCGATGACGCTCACCGACCGGATGACCCGGGGCACGTATCTGCTGGACAACGGCCCCGACCGGCCCGCCGTCATCTGTCTCTCGTACACGTGGTGCGACGACAGTCTCAAGTGGCTGCCGCTCTCCGCCGAGGAGCGGATGGAGGTCATGCTGAACTCGCTGCGCGAGATCTATCCCAAGGTGGACATCCGCAAGCATCTGATCGGCAGCCCCGTGACCGTCTCCTGGGAGAACGAGCCGTATTTCATGGGCGCGTTCAAGGCCAATCTGCCGGGGCACTACCGCTATCAGCGCCGGCTGTTCACGCACTTCATGCAGGACCGGCTGCCCGCCGACAAGCGGGGGATCTTCCTGGCGGGCGACGACATCTCGTGGACCGCTGGGTGGGCGGAGGGTGCCGTACAGACCGCGCTCAACGCGGTGTGGGGCGTGATGACCCACTTCGGGGGTGCCACGGACGCGACGAACCCGGGGCCCGGAGATCTGTACGACGAGCTGGCGCCGGTCGAACTGCCCGAGGACTGACGGCGACGGGGCGACCGGGCGACCGGCGACTTGGCGACCGGGCGACCCGGTCCGCTCCGGTCCGCTCCGGGAGGGACAGGGTCCGCTCCCGGAGGAAGGGGAACGGGCCCCGTCGCGGTCTATGTCAGATGCCCGCCGCACGTGCCTCCGCGTACACCTCGGCGGCCACGTCGGCCAGCTCCGCCGCGTCACGCGTCGTGGTCTGGAGGTCCAGCATGATCGCCGGTACCCCCGACTCGGCGTGCGCCGCCAGGTCCTCGACGATCTGCGCCACACTGCCCTGGAACGGCCGTCGGCCCTCGCCCTCGAACGGCTTGGGGCTGTAGGTCGCGTTGGCCCGTGCGCAGGCGTCGAGTGGACGCTCGCGGCCGCGCTCGCCGGCCAGCTCCCGCACCTGCCGCCACTGCTCGGTCAGCTGCGCCGCACCCATGGCCACGGGCACCCAGCCGTCCGCACGGTCCACCAGGCGCCGTGTGGCGCGCGGGCTCTGCGCGGGCAGATAGACCGGGATGGGGCGGACCGGCTTCGGGCCGACCACTGACGGTGCGATGGTGGTCAGCTCGCCCTCGTACGAGACCGGGTCCGGGCCCCAGACGGCCGCGCAGACGTCGAGCACCTCGTCCAGGACCGCGCCGCGCTTCTCGAACGGGGCGATGGAGGCGGCGGCGTACTCGTCGAGCGACCAGCCTGTGCCGAGGCCGGCGATCACCCGCCCGCCGCTCGCGACATCGAGCGAGGCGAGCGAACGGGCCAGCTGGAACGGTACGTGCAAGGGCGCGACCAGGACGCTCGTGCCGAGCCGGGCCCGTTCGGTGGCGGCGGCGGCCAGCGCGAGGGTGATCAGCGGGTCGGCGACGCCCCGGTAGAAGTCGGGCCAGGGCTGCCCCGGTACGCCGTAGAGCCCTTGGGTGGCGGGCTCGGGGACGAGCACGCGTTCGAAGACCCAGAGACTCTCGTATCCGGCCTCCTCCGCGGCCCGCGCCACGGTGGCCACATCGCGGCCGATGTCGTACTGCTTCATCTGCGGAAGGCCGAGACCGAGGGCGACCGGCATATGCGCACTCCTTCGTACGGACGGTGGGAGAAGCACCGTAGGCACAATTTTGTTTAGCGCTCAACCTTTGGAGTTCCGCGTGGTACGGATCCGGCCGCCGGCGAGTCGGCGCCCGGCGCGCTGCCGGACGCCCGGCGACGGGATGTCCCGTATCGCCCACGGTATCCGGCCGATGGCCCGGGCGCCCGGGGAGATCGTGCGCGGTGAGCGCGTGGAGGCCCCCCGGGGGGCGAACCGCCCCGGGGCATCTTGGCCGGATCGGATCGGATCGGTGCGCCGGTGCGGGGCGGCTTGTTTCTTGGTGACCGTTGTTCTCATTCGTGAATCGTGCGCACGCCATTGTCAGCGATCCTGGCCGCCTCTACGCTCGCACGGCCTCGTTCATGAATAACGTTCACGTACATGAAAGGAGTGCCCAGTGAGCGGAACCACCCGATGGCGTCCGGTCGTTCTGATCGCCGTCATGGCCACTGTCGCCGCCGTACTCGTCCCGGCAGCGTCCTCCGCCGCGTCCTCCGTCACGGACCGGCCCTCCGGCCACCACCACACCCGTCCCGTGGCTCCGCGGACCGTGGTGATCGACGGCAACCGGATGCGCCAGGCCCGCATGGCTCTCGACCGCGGCGACCCCGCCCTCCGCGCGACGGTCAAGTCCCTTACCGCGCAAGCCGATTCCTGGCTCGACAAGGGGCCCTGGACCGTCACCGACAAGCCGAAGCCCGCCCCCAGCGGTGACCCGCACGACTACCTCAGCCAGGCCCCGTACTGGTGGCCGTCGCAACCGAAGACCGAGGCCAACCCGTGGGGCTGTCCGTACGTCCAGCGCGACGGCGAACGGAACCCCGAGGTCGACACGGGCACCGACCGCCCCGACATCGGCAAGGTCTTCAACTCCACCACCACGCTCAGCCTGGCCTGGTACTACACCGGCGAGAAGCGGTACGCGGAGCACGCGGCGCGGATTCTGCGCACCTGGTTCGTCGACCCCGCCACCCGGATGAACCCGAACCTCAACCACGGGCAGTTCATCCCCTGCAAGTACGACGGCCGCGCCATCGGCATCATCGACTTCTCACAGCAGTACACCAGCGTCCTCGACGCCCTCGCGATCCTCGACAGCGGGGCGCCGGGCTGGACCCGCGAAGATCGCGCGGGGATGCGCGCCTGGAACGACGAGTTCCTGGACTGGCTGGTCAACTCGCCCTTCGGGAAGGAGGAGTCGGCGGCCAAGAACAACCACGGCACGTTCATGGACATGCAGGTGGCCGGACTCGCGCTCGCCACGGACGACCGGAGCCTCGCGCGGAAGATCGTCCTCGACGCCCGCTCGAAGCGAATGGACCCCCAGATCGCGGCCGACGGCAGCCAGCCCCAGGAGCTGACGCGGACCCGCAGTTGGCACTACTCGACCTTCGACCTCGTCGCCTACACGCGCCTGGCCGCGATCGGTGAACAGGTCGGCGTGAACCTCTGGGCCTATGAGGGGCCGCAGGGGCAGAGCCTGTTCAAGGCGGTCGGCTATCTGCTGCCGGCCGCGACCGGCGCGGCCCTCTGGCCACACCCCGAGCTGGAGTTCAAGCGCTTCGCCGCGAGCGACATCGTCCACGCGGCCGCCGACGCGGGGGACCGCGCCGCGCGCGCCGCGCTCCCGCGCCTGGAGACGCCGCCGGGGGGTGATCTCTGGGCGCTGCGGCCCGCCGCGGAACAACTGGACTCGATCGCGGGCTGAGCGGGGAAGTCACCCGGGACTCATCCCTCGGGTGTCGGGGCCGCCGCGGGTTTGGTGGTGGGCTCGGCGGCGGTCGCCACGGTGCGGCGGTCGCCCGTGCGGAGCACCCCCGCCCCCACCATCAGCCCGCAGGCCAGCAGCGTCACCAGCCCGAACGACACCACGAGCGATGTCGCGTCCGCGACCGCGCCGATCGCCGAAGGGGCGATCAGCCCCGAGGTGTACGTGATGGTGGCGACACCCGCGATGGCCTGGCTCGGATTCGGCCCCGCGCGGCCCGCCGCCGCGAAGGCGAGCGGGACGACCACGGCCACGCCGAGCCCGAGGAACGCGAACCCGCCCATGGCGACCACCGGTTGCGGCGCGGTGACCACCAGGAGGCCGCCCACCACGGCCAGTGCGCCGCCCGTCCGTACGGTCCGTACCGCGCCGAACCGGTCGATCACCCGGTCGCCCGCGAGCCGCGCCACCGCCATGGTGAGCGCGAAGGCCGTGGTCGACGCCGCCGCGGCACCCGGTGAGGTGTCCAGCACGTCCCGGAGGTAGACCGCCGACCAGTCGAGGCTCGCGCCCTCCGCGAAGACCGCGCAGAACCCGATCGCGCCGATCAGCAGCGCGGACTTCGGCGGCAGCGCGAACCGCGGCGGCGGGTCCTCCTCGGGTGCGCTGCGCAGATCGAGTACGCCCTGGCAGACCACCAGACCGAGCACCGTGAGCACGGTGGCGGCGAGCAGATGGTGCAACCGGGCATCACTGCCCAGATGGGCCGCGAGGGTGCCGGCGGCGGAGCCGATCAGCGCACCGGTGCTCCACATGCCGTGCAGACTCGACATGATCGACTTGTCGAGCCGGTTCTCGACCTCCAGCCCGAGGGCGTTCATCACCACGTCGGAGAGGCCCGAGGCGGCGCCGTACGCGAACAGGGCCGCGCACAGGATGGCGAGATTCGGGGCCAGTGACGGCAGGATCAGCGCGAGTGTCCACAGGGCGAGGAGGACGCGCAGCGCGTTGCGCGCCCCGAAGCGGTGGCTGATCCCGCTCGCCAGCGGCATCGCGACGGACGCGCCGATCGCGGGGAAGGCGAGCGCGAGCCCGAGCTGTCCCGCGCTGATCCCGGCGTGATCCTGGATCCAGGGGATACGGGTGGCGAAGCTGCCGGTGACGGCTCCGTGTACGCAGAAGACAGCGGCGATGGCGAACCTCGCCCGCCGCAACCTCTGCCTGTCGTGGACCACTTCAGCCGACATCGGCGTCCTGTTCCTCCCCTGAGAGGTGCCCGTACTCCGACCACCCGGTGACGCACCTTCGTCGGTGCCGGAGTAAATTATCAGGAACCCTGCCTGATAAATAGGCCCTCATGAGCCGGGTGCGCACGGTCGGCCCCGGCGATCTGGAAGGATTCCGGCATGGCCGCGTCCCCGAGCACCGCCAGAGCCATCAACGACCGGCTCGCCCTGCGACTGCTTCAGCGGGAAGGCCCGTTGACGGCGGGACAGTTGAAGACGCTGACCGGGCTCTCCCGGCCCACCGTCGCCGATCTGGTCGAGCGGCTTCAGGACTCCGGGCTGGTCGAGGTGGTCGGCGAGACGGGCGACCGGCGTCGCGGCCCGAACGCGCGGCTGTACGGGATCGTCGCGGACCGCGCCCATCTCGCGGCCCTCGATGTACGGACCGACAGCGTCTCTGTGGTGGTCGCGGATCTGCTCGGCAAGACCCTCGCCGAGGCGGTCCTGCCCATCGGCAGCGACACCGCCACGGAAGCCGCCGTCGAACGGGCCGTGGTCCTGCTGGAACGTACGGCGGGGAAGGCGGGCACCGTACCCCTGCACAGCGTGGGCATCGGCGCCCCGGGTCTGGTCGACCCGGTCACCGGCGAACTCCGCGACTCCAGCGGGCTGCCCGCCTGGCACCGCAGGCTCGTCGCCGTGCTCCACGAACGGCTGCCCGCCAGGGTCCTGGTCGAGAACGAGACGAATCTCGCCGCGCTCGCGGAACAGCGCCTCGGCGCGGCCCGAGACCAGGACACCTTCGTCCTGCTCTGGCTCGGCCACGGGGTGGGCGCGGCCGTCGTGCTCGACGGCAGGCTCCGCAGGGGTGCTTCCGGGGGAGCGGGCGAGATCGGCTTCCTGCCCGTGCCCGGTACGTCGCGACTGCCCTCGGCGGTCACCTCCGACGGCGGTTTCCACGCCCTGGCGGGGTCGGCGGGCGTCGCCGAACTCGCCGGGCGCTACGGCATCTCGGCCGTCCCCGCGCCACAGGAACCTCCCTCCGCCGCCCTGGTGCGCGCCGCGGTGAGAGCCGTCGGGGGCGCCTCGGCGGGTGCGGCGGGAGCGGCGGGAGCGGGCGAGGGCGTCCCGGCACACGAGGGCGGGGCCGCGGCGGCGTTTCTCGATGAGCTCGCCGAGCGGCTCGCCCTCGGCGCGGCGGCGGTCAGCGCCGTACTCGACCCCGGCCGGATCGTGCTGGCCGGGGAGGCGGGCCACGCGGGCGGCGAGGTACTGGCGGCCCGGGTCGAGGACCGGCTGGCCACGATGTCCCCGCTGCGTACGGAGGTCAGGGCCGGGGCGCTCGGCGGAGCGGCCGTCCTGCGCGGAGCCCTGCTGACGGCGCGGGAAGCGGCGCAGGACGAGCTGTTCGCCCCGCACGACGAGTCCCGGGCGCCGGTCCTGTGAGTCAGCCCACAACCCTCGCCCGGTTGCCCCGCGAGCGGCCGTGGCACACTGGTCGGGTACCAGAAGCAGCGCACTCCGGGGTCGGTGCAATTCCGAACCGGCGGTTATAGTCCGCGACCCGTCCGCAGCCAGCGGCCGGTTGACCAGGTGAGATTCCTGGACCGACGGTGAAAGTCCGGATGGGAGGCAGTGCGCGGCGGGCCCTCACAGGTACGCCGCCGTCGGCGGTTCGTCCTCGGACGAGCCGGATCTTCGGCCTCGGCGTTCCCCTGTGCGTTCCCGCTTCTCTGTCGTCATCGACAGGCCCCGGAGTCCGTGCCCGAAGAGGCAGGAGGACCCGGTGGCAACGGAATCCGACGTCGTGGGTGATACCGACGTCGCGGGCGATACCGATGTCATAGGTGTGAGCGACGTCGTCGACGACACCGACGCCATGCGCCGCGCCATCGCGCTCGCCGCTCGTGGACTCGGCTCCACCAGCCCCAATCCGGTCGTCGGATGCGTGATCCTCGACGCGTCGGGACATCTTGTCGGCGAGGGCTTCCACCGGCGCGCGGGCGGCCCGCACGCCGAGATCCACGCCCTGCGCGCGGCCGGTGAACGGGCCCGCGGCGGCGCCGCCTTCGTCACTCTCGAACCCTGCGCCCACACCGGCCGTACCGGCCCCTGCGCCCAGGCGCTGATCGACGCCGGTGTCGCCCGGGTCAGTTACGCCGTCGCCGACCCGAACCCCCAGGCGGCGGGCGGCGCCGACACCCTGCGCGCGGCCGGGCTCACCGTCACCCACGGGCTCCTCGGTGAGGAGGCCGAGGCGGGCAACACCGCCTGGCTCACTTCCGTACGCCGTGGCCGCCCCTACGTCGTATGGAAGTACGCGGCCACGCTCGACGGCCGGATCGCGGCCGCCGACTCCACCAGCCGCTGGATCACCTCCGCCGAGGCACGCGCCGATGTCCACCGGCTGCGCGCCGAGTCGGACGCGGTTGTGGTCGGCTCGGGCACCGCGCGCGCCGACGATCCCCATCTCGCCGTACGCGGCATCGAGGGCGCCGTCCAGCCGCTGCGGGTCGTCGTCGACACCGAGGCCACC
Organism: Streptomyces sp. NPDC094034; assembly: GCF_040303865.1. NCBI lineage: Bacteria > Bacillati > Actinomycetota > Actinomycetes > Kitasatosporales > Streptomycetaceae > Streptomyces > Streptomyces sp. NPDC094034. The sequence continues at coordinate 205,825 of NZ_JBEOUD010000004.1, forward strand.
GCCGTGAAGCCGGGCGCCAGGGTGCTCGACGGCGCGGCTCCCACCCTGATCGCGATCGCCGAGGACGCCGACGCGGGGGAACTGCCCGAGGTCGTACGGCTGCCCCGGGCCGGCCGAGGTCTGGACATCCCCGCCCTGCTGACCGCGTTGTACGAGCGTGGCGTCCGCTCCGTACTCCTCGAAGGCGGCCCGGCCCTGGCCGGTTCCTTCGTCGCCGCGGGGGCCGTCGACAAGGTCGTCGGCTATCTCGCCCCCGTCCTGCTCGGCGCCGGCCGTACGGCTCTCGGGGACGCCGGAATCAGCACGATCGGCGAGGCGTTGCGACTGCGGATGACGCAGACCGTACGGATCGGCCCCGACCTGCGGATCACCGCGATCCCCGAGCCAGGACCGGCACCCGAGCCCGGACCGGCGCCCGCGCCCGTACAGGCGTCCGCGCCCGCCATGAACGTCCCCACGGATGTCCCCATGAATGTCCCCACCACGAAGGAGCGTTGAGTGTTCACCGGAATCGTCGAAGAGCTGGGTGAGGTCACCGCCATCGAGAACCTCGGTGACTCCTCCCGCTTCCGTCTGCGCGGACCCGCCGTCACCGAGAACGCCAAGCACGGGGACTCGATCGCCGTCAACGGTGTCTGTCTCACGGTCGTGGACTTCGAGGACGGCGAGTTCACCGCCGATGTGATGGCCGAGACACTGAAGCGCTCCAGCCTCGGCGCGCTGGCGACCGGCTCCCGGGTCAATCTGGAGCGGCCGGTGGCCGTCGGCGGCCGGCTCGGCGGACATATCGTCCAGGGCCATGTGGACGGTACCGGCACCGTCGTCGAACGCACCCCGTCCGAGCACTGGGAGCTGGTGAGGATCTCGCTCCCCGCGGCCCTGTCCCGCTATGTCGTCGAGAAGGGTTCGATCACGGTCGACGGTGTCAGCCTCACGGTCGTCGACGCGGGGCCCGACTACTTCACCATCAGCCTCATCCCCACCACCCTCGCCCTGACCACGCTCGGCATCAAGGGCCCCGGCGACCCGGTCAACCTCGAAGTCGACGTCCTCGCGAAATACGTCGAGCGGCTGCTCGGCGCCGGAGGCGGGACGACCGACACGGCCCAGCCGACCGAGCCGACCCACACGGCCCAGCCGACGGAGCGGATCGAGCGAGCCCAGCAGACCCAGCAGACCGAGCAGCCCGAGGAGTTGGATCGGTGAACACCCTGTCCTGGCTGAACGGCGAGGCCTTCACGGCCTTCGATCAGCACATCCTGTGGTCCGACATGATCGGCAACACCATCGGACTGGCCGCCCTCGCGCTCGGCTGGCGGCGCTCGATCTGGACCTGGCCCGCCCAGGTCCTGTCCGGCGTCATCCTCGTCGGCGCGTATGCCTCCGCCCACCTCAGCGGCGGTGTCGGCAAGCAACTGCTGGTCATCGGCGTGGCGTTGTGGGGCTGGCGCCAGTGGCAGCACGGCAGGCGGCAGGCGCAGGACGGCTCGATCGCCATACGGTTCGCCACCTGGCGCGAGCGCTGGGTGCTGCTCGGCGGTACGGCGCTGGGCACCCTGGCCGTCGGCGGTCTCTTCGTCGCCGTCCCCGACCTGTCCTGGAACCCCTGGCCCGACGCGTACATCTTCGTCGGCACGCTCGCCGCGATGGTCGCCCAGGCCCGCGGTCTCGTCGAGTTCTGGTTCGCCTGGCTGCTCGTGGACATCGTGGGCGTACCGCTCGCCTTCAGCAGCGGACTCGCCTTCTCCGGCCTCGTGTACGTCATCTATCTCGCCCTCGTCCTCTGGGGGATGCGCGACTGGTGGCTCCGTTCGCGCGCGAACACCCCGGCTCTGGAAGGAGCAGCGGCATGACCACACTGCCGGCCCAGCCCACCTGGTACTCCACCGACAATGTCGAGGACCTCTCGCTCGACCCCGTGGAGCAGGCCGTACGCGAGATCGCCGCCGGCCGTCCGGTCGTGGTGGTCGACGACGAGGACCGCGAGAACGAGGGCGATCTCGTCATCGCGGCCGAGATGGCCACCCCCGAGATCGTCGCCTTCATGATGAGCGAGTGCCGCGGACTGATCTGCGCCCCCATGGAGGGCGCGGAGCTGGACCGGCTTGAACTCCCGCAGATGGTCGGCCACAACACCGAATCGATGCGTACGGCCTTCACCGTCTCCGTCGACGCGTCGGCCGCCCATGGCGTCACCACCGGCATCTCCGCCGCCGACCGGGCCACCACCCTCCAACTGCTCGCCGGCGGTGACGCGGAGGCCGGCGACTTCGTCAGGCCGGGCCATGTCTTCCCGCTGCGCGCCAAGACCGGCGGTGTGCTCGTACGCAACGGTCACACCGAGGCCGCCGTCGATCTGGCGCGCCTCGCCGGTCTGCGCCCGGCCGGCGCGATCGTGGAGATCGCGGGCGAGGACGGGGTGATGCTGCGGCTGCCCGAGCTGATCCCGTTCGCCCGCAAGCACGGCCTCACGATCATCTCCATCGAGGATCTGATCGCCTACCGCCGCACCTCGGAGCCCAGGGTCCGCCGCGAGGCGGAAGTACGCCTCCCCACCGCCCACGGTGAGTTCACCGCGTACGGCTACCGCTCCACGGTCGACGGCGTCGAGCATGTCGCCCTCGTCCACGGGGACATCGGTGACGGCGAGGACCTGCTCGTCCGAGTCCACTCCGAATGCCTCACCGGCGACATCTTCGGCTCGCTGCGCTGCGACTGCGGCCCCCAGCTCCAGGCGTCCATGGAGCGGATCACCGAGGAGGGCCGTGGAGTCGTCGTCTATCTGCGCGGCCACGAGGGCCGGGGCATCGGGCTGCTGTCCAAGCTGCGCGCGTACGAGCTCCAGGAACGCGGCCACGACACGCTGGACGCCAATCTCGAACTCGGCCTGCCCGCCGACGCCCGCGACTACGCGGCGGGCGCGCGGATCCTCGACGACCTCGGGGTCCGGGGGCTGCGGCTGATGACCAACAACCCCGACAAGACGACGGCGCTCGTCCGGTACGGGCTGCGGGTCACCGGACGTGAGCCGATGCCCGTCCAGGCGGGGGAGCACAACCTCCGCTATCTGCGGACCAAGCGCGACCGGATGGGGCACGACCTGCCCTGGCTGGACGCGGCCACCGCGTCCACGTGCGACAACCAGTGACCAGACCACCCCAGAAGATCAACGGCGAACAACTTCGAGGAGAGACGTGAGCGGCAAGGGCGCACCCGAACTGAGTGTGAAGAACTGCGGGGACCTCCGGGTCGCCGTGATCGCGGCGCAGTGGCACGAGCAGGTCATGGACGGCCTCGTGGACGGCGCCCTGCGGGCCCTGCGGGACCTCGGCATCGACGAGCCGACCCTGCTCCGGGTGCCGGGCAGCTTCGAGCTTCCGGTCGTCGCCAAGGTGCTGGCCGGCCGCGGCTATGACGCGGTCGTCGCCCTCGGCGTCGTCATCAGGGGCGGCACCCCGCACTTCGAGTATGTGTGCCAGGGTGTGACGCAGGGCCTCACCCAGGTCTCCGTCGATACGGGCGTCCCGATCGGCTTCGGCGTGCTCACCTGCGACACCGAGGAGCAGGCGCTCGACCGGGCCGGGCTCGAAGGCTCCCACGAGGACAAGGGGCACGAGGCGGTCACCGCCGCCGTCGCCACCGCGACCACCCTGCGCACGATCGCCGAACCCTGGCGCCAGGGAGTCACCTCCGGCCGCGTAAAGTGACCCTCACCATGTCCAAGAAGACGTTCGAGGAGCTTTTCACCGAGCTCCAGCAGAAGGCCGCCGAGGGCGACCCCGCCACCTCCCGCACCGCCGAGCTGGTGGGCAAGGGCGTCCATGCCATCGGCAAGAAGGTCGTCGAAGAGGCGGCCGAAGTATGGATGGCCGCCGAGTACGAGGGCAAGGAAGCCGCCGCCGAGGAGATCTCCCAGCTCCTCTACCACGTCCAGGTGATGATGGTCGCGCGCGGAATCTCCCTCGACGACGTGTACGCCCATCTCTGATACGCCCGCCGCTGATACAGGACATCCCGTTTTCGTCCTGTATCAGCCTGTTTCGCCTTGTTCCGTACAACCGCCCCTTCGCACAAAGGAATCCGACCTCATGCTGCGCATCGCCATTCCCAACAAGGGTTCACTCTCAGGACCTGCGTCGGCGATGCTCCATGAGGCCGGCTACCAGCAGCGCAAGGAGTCCAAGGAACTCGTCCTGGTCGACCCGGACAACGAGGTGGAGTTCTTCTACCTCCGTCCGCGCGACATCGCGATCTATGTGAGCTCCGGCCGGCTCGACATCGGCATCACGGGCCGGGATCTGCTGCTGGACTCCGGGGCCAACGCGGAGGAGATCCTTCCGCTCGGCTTCGCGCGCTCCACCTTCCGCTACGCCACCAAGCCCGGCACCGCGGCCGGCGTCGCGGACTTCGGCGGCATGACCGTCGCCACCTCGTACGAGGGCATCGTCGCCAAGCACCTCGCGGACAGCGGTGTCGACGCCTCCGTCGTCCACCTGGACGGCGCGGTCGAGACCGCCATCGAGCTGGGCGTCGCCCAGGTCATCGCCGATGTGGTGGAGACCGGCACCTCGCTGCGCAACGCGGGCCTGGAGGTGGTCGGCGAACCGATCATGACCTCGGAGGCGGTCGTCATCCGCCGCAGCGGCGCCGACGGCGAGGAGCCCAAGGTCCAGCAGTTCCTGCGCAGGCTCCAGGGCGTCCTCGTGGCCCGTACCTACGTGATGATGGACTACGACTGCCGCGCCGAACACCTGGAGCGCGCCGTCGCGCTCACCCCGGGTCTGGAGTCGCCGACCGTCTCCCCGCTGCACAACGAGGGCTGGGTCGCCGTCCGCGCGATGGTCCCGTCCCGGGAGGCGCAGCGGATCATGGACGATCTGTACGAGCTGGGCGCCCGCGCCATCCTCACCACGGCCATCCACGCCTGCCGCCTCTGACTCTGATCCCGCGCCGTCGTACGGCCTCCCCCGCACCCACTCCCGGAAGTCCGAGAACGTATGACCGCCCCCGCGCCCCAGCCCGGTCCGTCCGGCCAGCCCGGCCAGCCCGGCCCGCCTGTCCTGCCGGTCACCTTCCGGCCGACCCGAACCAGGGCCGTCCTGCTGACCGTCGGCGTGGCCATGTTCGCCGTCATCACGGCCATCGGCCTGGCACTCGACCAGCTGAGCGCGGGGGAGCGGATGAGCTTCATCTTCACGGCCCTGCTGTTCCTCGGGGTGCTGGCGCTGCTCAGCCGCCCCAAGCTCGTGGCCGACGACACAGGAGTGACTGTCGTCAATATCACGCGCCGCCGCCGACTGGAGTGGGCCGAGATCCTGCGTGTCAATCTGCGGCCCGGCGACCCCTGGGTCTTCCTCGATCTGAGCGACGGCAGCAGCCTGCCAGTTCTGGCCATCCAGCCGGGAATCGCCAGGGCACACGCCATCCGTGACGCCCGCGCCCTGCGCGCGCTCGCCGACTCCCGCTCCACCGCGGCGGGCCAGGACTGACCGTACGGCGCTCCATCCATGGGCGTACGGCACTGCCCTCCCGGCCGCTGTCTTGATTACTCTGGTGCCGGAGGCGCCGAGTGCGCCCCGCTCCGCATCCGACGGCCGTGTCCGGCCCGCGGGGCACCTGCGACCCGAGGAGTGACTCCCTCCAGCAATGGACGGATCGTCCGGTAGTACCTGCGCCGCCCCCTTCGAAGAGGCGGCGGCATGACCATCCCCCTTCTGCTGCTCACCGCGGCATTCCTTCTGATCCTCGCCAACGGATTCTTCGTGGCCGCCGAGTTCGGCCTCGTCACCGTGGACCGTCCCGACGCTGAACGCGCCGCCGCCGCGGGTGACCGCCGCGCCCGTACGGTCGTCAAGTCCCTGCGGGAACTGTCCTTCCAGCTCTCGGGCACCCAGCTGGGCATCACCATCACCTCGCTGGTGGTCGGCATGCTCGCCGAGCCCGCGCTGGCCCAGCTGCTGGACGCCCCGCTCTCCGCGACCGGACTGCCCGAAGGGGCCGTCTCCGGGATCGCGGTGGTGATCGGCATGCTGCTCGCCTCGGCCGTGCAGATGGTGATCGGCGAACTCGTGCCGAAGAACTGGGCGGTCTCCCGGCCGCTCCAGGTCGCGCGGTTCGTGGCGGGCCCCCAGCATCTGTTCGCCACCGTGCTCCGGCCGGTGATCACCCTCCTCAACACCGTCGCCAACCGGCTCGTCCGGCTGCTCGGCGTGGAACCGACCGAGGAACTCGCCTCGGCCCGCACCCCCGGCGAACTGGTCTCCCTGGCCCGCCACTCCGCCCGCGCGGGCGCGCTCGAACAGGACACCGCCGATCTGTTCGTACGAACCCTCTCGCTCGGCCGGCTCACCGCGCAGCATGTGATGACCCCCCGGGTGAAGGTGAGCGCACTCCAGTCCGACGCGACCGCCGCGGACGTCCTCAACCTCACCCGCGCCACCGGTCTGTCCCGCTTCCCCGTCTACCGGGAGCGCATCGACGAGATCGTGGGCGTGGTGCATCTCAAGGACGCGCTCGCGGTGCCGGTGGAGCGACGGCTGCGCACCCCGGTCGGACGGATCGCCGTACCGGCCCTGCTGGTCCCCGAGACCCTGCCCGTGCAGCAGCTCCTTGAGCGGCTGCGCAGCGAGCAGCCGATAGCCATCGTGGTCGACGAGTACGGCGGTACGGCCGGCGTCGTCACCCTGGAGGACATCATCGAGGAGCTGGTCGGCGAGGTACGCGACGAGCACGACGCCGAGGGCGACGGACGGCCCGAACTGGCCCCCGTCCCGCCCGAGGACGGCCGCCCGGCCTGGGACGCCGACGGCAGCGCCCGGGTCCTCACCCTGCGGCGCATCGGACTCGACGTACCCGAGGGACCGTACGAAACCCTCGCGGGCCTTGTCGCCGATCTGCTGGGCCGGATCCCGGCCCCCGGCGACCGGGCGGAACTGCCGGGCTGGCGGCTCTCCGTACGCCAGGTGGACCGCTACCGTGCCGAACGCGTCCGGCTGGTCCGTACGGCCGTGCTTCCGTCGGAAGCCCCGGCCGATCAGCGCACCTGCGTCCCGGCGATGGCGGAGGGCCCCCGATGAGCGCCCTGCAACTCGTCTTCGCCCTGCTGCTCGTCCTGGCCAACGGATTCTTCGTCGGTGCCGAGTTCGCCCTCGTCTCCGTACGCCGCAGCCAGATCGAACCGCACGCCGCGCGCGGCTCCGCGCGGGCCAGACAGGTGCTGCACGGTCTGGAGAATCTGCCCCAGATGATGGCCGCCGCGCAGTTCGGCATCACCATCTGCTCCCTGACGCTCGGCGCGGTCGCCGAGCCCACGGTGGCGCATCTGCTGGAGCCCGTCTTCCACGCCGCCCATATGCCCGAGGGGCTGATCCATCCTCTGGGCTATGTCATAGCCCTCGCGCTGGTCGTCTTCCTGCATCTGGTCATCGGGGAGATGGTCCCGAAGAACCTCGCGATGGCGGCCCCGGAGAAGACCGCGCTCTGGTTCAGCCCCGGCCTGGTCGGCTTCGCCCGGCTGTGCCGCCCGGTGACCGCGGGACTGGGCGCCTGCGCCCGGCTGGTGCTGTGGGCCTTCCACGTCGAGCCCAAGGACGAGGTGGAGGCGGTCTTCACCAGCGAGCAGCTGAACCGCCTCGTCGAGGACTCGGGCCAGGCGGGGCTGCTCGAACCGGAGGCCCAGGAACGGCTGGAGGACGCCCTGGAACTGGGCAGCCGCCCGGTCACGGATGTGCTGCTGACCCGCGCTTCCCTGGTGACGGTGACCCCCGCGGTCACCCCGCGCGAGATCGAGGAGCTGACGGTACGCACCGGCTACTCCCGCTTCCCGGTCTGCGCGGAGGGCGGCGGCGCCTTCATGGGCTATCTGCATGTCAAGGACGTCCTCGATCTGGAAGCGGGCGAACGCGCCGTGCCGCAGCATGTCTGGCGGCCGATGGCGACGCTGCGGGCGGAACTCCCACTGGACGACGCGCTCACCGTGATGCGCCGCGCGGCCACGCATCTGGCCCAGGTCGCGGACGCGTCCGGCCGGGTGCTCGGTCTGGTGGCTCTGGAGGACGTACTGGAAATGCTGGTCGGCGAGGTGCGCGACCCGTCCCACCGCGCGACGGCGACGACGCCCAAGGCGGCCCTGGTGGGTGAGCAGCGCACGGACCAGGCGGACCAGGTCCTGGCGCGCTGACGGGACAGTCCGGGCCGCGCCCGGCGAACCGAGCCTCTACACAGCGGGGGGAATGTCCCGGGGGCCGCGGTTCGCCGGGCCGCGGCCCGACAGCACCTCGCCGTACGCCTGCATCAGATCGGGCAGCCGCAGCGTGGCCAGATCGTCGCGGGTCGGCGTGCCGCTGTAGCCGGAGAGCCGCAGATCGCGGTACGCGCAGCTCTTCTCGTAGAGCGTCCGCACGAAGCGGCCGTTGCCCAGCTCGTCGATCCATCCCTGGTCGACCACATGCCCGCTGATCGAGCGCAGCTCGTCCGCGGCCTCCTCGTCCCAGACATCGCCGTTCTCCGCGGCCAGTACGCCGCCGATGGCGGTCAGCTCCAGCGGCCGGTAGCTCGGGAAGTCGACCCGGCTGGTGAAACGCGAGGAGAGGCCGGGGTTGGTGGCGAGCAGCCGGTCCATGCCCTCCGGATAGCCGGCCAGGATGACCACGAGATGGTCCCGGTTGTCCTCGGCGCGCTTCAGCAGCACCTGGAGGGCCTCGTCGCCGTACGCGTCGCCCTTGCTGTAGCCCGAGTTGGAGAGGCTGTACGCCTCGTCCACGAAGAGCACCCCGCCGATCGCCGAGTCGATCAGCTCATTCGCCTTCACGGCGGTCTGGCCCAGGAACTCGCCCACCAGATCGGCCCGCTGGGCCTCGACCAGATGGTCCCCGCCGAGCAGCCCCAGGGCGTAGAAGATCCGTCCGAGAATCCGGGCGACGGTGGTCTTGCCGGTGCCGGAGGGGCCCGAGAAGACAAAGTGACGTTTCGGCGGCTGGACCGGCAGCCCCTGGCCGGCCCGCAGCCGCGCCATGTGCAGTTGCGCCGTCGCCGCCTTGACCTGCCGTTTCACCGGCTCCAGACCGACCATCCGCTCCAGTTCGGCCAGGGCCTCGGCGAGCAGCGCCGGATCGGTCGGCCCGTCCGGGAAGCGCGGCGGGGCGGGTGGCGCGGGCGGCGGGACCTTCTCCCGTACGCCTTCGGGTGCCCGGGGCGGGGCGACACCGCCCCGCTGGGGCGCCGCCTCGTTGCCGAGCCGTACGTCGGCGCCGGGCGAGCCTTCCGACTCGCCCCCGGATTCCGCCGCGCCCGTCGTGTCCGCGGTGTCCTGGCCGAGACCCGCCCGCGCGACCGAGGCGATTCCCACCGGATCGTCCGGCCCTTCGTACCCGTCGGAGTCGGTGATCGCGGCGAGCCGGGCCGCCGTGTCCATGAACGCCGGATCGAGCCGGTGCACGGCCCGGTAGAGCGGCAGCGCGGCGGCGCTGCGTCCGGTGCCCTCGTGGGCGCGGGCCAGCCAGTACCGCAGCTCCTTGCGCTGTGGCTGCTCGCTGCGGCAGCGCATCAGCGCGGTGGCCAGCAGCGGCTCCGCCTGGCCGTACATCTCCAGCCGCACCCGCGCCATCCCGCCGAAGAGGCCCGCCTCGATCCCCAGCAGCGGGTCATGGACGAGCGGTTCGGTGTGGCGCACCAGCTGGTCCCAGTCCTTGACCAGATAGGCGCGGCAGGCGTGCAGGAAGCGCACCTGCGGATCGGCGTCCACCGGCGGCAGACCCGCGAGTGCCCGGTCGAGCTCCGGCACATGGCGGCCGTCCAGCCAGTGCGAGGCGTGGGCGAGCAGCAGATCGCGCCCGCTCTCCAGCACGGGCTGCACCCACCAGCCGAGCCAGTACCAGGAGTTGAGCGTGCGGCGGTGGCGGGAGCGCTGCTCGCCGAAGCGGTCGCGGTGGCGGTACATCCGCAGCAGGGCGGTGGTGGTGTCGACGCGCAGCGCGTGCAGACCGAGCCAGCCGTCGGCCATTCCGGGATCGAGCCGCACGGCGGCCCTGAACTCCTCCTCGGCCTGGGGGTAGGCCCCCATCGTGTAGGCGTCCACACCGCGCACCCAGGCGAGGTCGGCCGGGGCCTGCGTGCCCTGCGCGCCGATGTCCATCAGGTCCCCCACAAACCGTGCCCCCGGAATGTCCCGCCGGGCGGGCGCCCGCCGGCAGCGTGCCGAACCACCTTGTCGCGGACGGGAATTGACCGCACCGAGAGGCATCGTACCTGCGCAGAGGGTGTGCGACTAAGGCCACCTCAGCGTGCGCGGAGCAGTGACCCAGGGTGAGCGCGGGACGCCTACGGCGGGGGAAAAGGGGTGGCGAGCAGGTCCGAAGGGCAGAACGAAGCCCCCGATCACGGGGGAACAACCGGGGGCTTCGCGTCCGCGGCGGCTCCGAAAAGCCGCACATTAAGAACGTAAGACCTGTCCGGCCCCCCGGTCAAGCCGAGTTGGACACTCTCCCGGGGGCGATTTCCGACTGCTCAGTATGGCGGGGGGAGCTGATCACCCTGCGTGATGATCTGGTCCGCTCCTGCGGTCGTCAGCGGCCCCGTGCGTATCAGGTACCCCATCTGTCGCTCGGTTACCAGGGCATCGGCGAAGGGCCGCGAGGGGTCCGCCGCGAAATGGCGTGTCTCCGCCGTCGTCCATTCGTTCCAGAAAGCGGACAGCTCGGTTCCGTCGCGCCGCCGTCCCCGCTCCCAGGACTCCTCCGCGCCCCGGTCCATCCAGAACAGCCGGGCGAGATACGGTCGCAGCGCCCGCCGCCCGGCCCCCACGCCCTCGATGATCACCACGGGGGCCGGCGGCAGCGTACGCGGCGCGGTGAACCGCCGCAGCGTCCAGTCGTACGGCGCGTACCGCGCGCTCGCCCCGTCCGAGAGCGGCTCGATGACCTGCGTCCTCAGCCGTTCCCACCACCCGAAGAACCGCTCGTGGGTGGCCACGTCGTCGAGCCGCAGTACGGGCGCCCCGGCCAGCTCCGCCGACAGCCGCGTCGCGAAGGTGCTCTTGCCGGAGCCCGCGTGCCCGTCGACCGCGATCAGCCGGACGGGACCGCAGGAGGGCGGCAGCGCGCGCAGCGCCGCGGCCTGTTCGGTCAGGTCGTTCACCCGTCCCACCCTACGAGGCCGCGCGCCACGCGTTCGGACCAGGCCCTGTCCGGTCGCCGCAGGTCACGCCACTGGTGAAGACCAATATTGGTGAGGCGACGCGGTCCGAATCGCTGGCAGAGGCGTACCGCGAACCGGGATAGTGGACGACTGTCGAGCAGCCGTCATCTCATCGCGCTCTCCCGTACCCCGACCGTTCTCTCCGCCTTCGACCGGAGGTTCACCATGACCAGCCCCACATCGCGCAGAACCGTGCTGGCCGCCGCGCTCGCGGCCGTCGCGGGCACCGGGGCGGCGGGCGCGGCCCCGGCCGCCGCCTCGGCCCCGACGCGGCAGCCGGCCCCCGCCCCACCCCCCTCAACCGCTCCCACCGGGGCGAACCCTCTCGTGGACAACGCCTTCTGGACCTCCCACGCCGACTGGCGCGCCGGTACCGCGCAGGGCACCCGCGCGGTCTCCGGCGCCCGGCCCGCACTGGTGATCGGCACCCCGGCGGGCCGTACCGACTACGCCGACCCGCACACCGGCACGACCACCACCTGGGAGTACGGGACCTGGACCTCACCCACCCACCGCTCGAAGGTCCCCGCCACCGAGGTGATCGCCTCCTGGAACGCGCGGACCCCGGCCGGTACCTGGCTCCAGATCGAACTGCGCGGCCGGTACGCGGACGGCACCGAGACACCCTGGTACGTGATGGGCCGCTGGACCGCGGGCGACGGCGAGGGCGACATCCGGCGCACGTCCGTCGACGGCCAGACCGACGGGCGCAGCAGCGTCTGGACCGACACCTTCGCCGTGGACGACGCGGCGAGCGGGCTGCGGCTGTCCTCGTACCGCCTGCGACTCACCCTCTACCGCAGGCCGGGCAGCGGGCTCACGCCGCTCGTGCACCGGGTGGGCGCGATGGCCTCCGACATCCCGGACCGCTTCACCGTCCCGGAGTCCGCCCCGGGGCTCGCCCGGGAGCTGATCGTGCCGCGCTACTCGCAGAACACCCATGCCGGGCAGTACCCCGAGTACGACAACGGCGGCGAGGCCTGGTGCAGCCCCACCTCCTCGCAGATGATCATCGAGTACTGGGGACGCCGGCCCACCGCCGATGATCTCGCCTGGGTGAATCCGGACTTCGCCGACCCCCAGGTCTGCCACGCGGCCAGGTTCACCTACGACTACCAGTACAAGGGCTGCGGCAACTGGCCCTTCAACGCGGCCTACGCCACCACCTACCGGGACATGAGCGCCGCCGTGACCCGGCTGGGCTCGCTCACCGATGTGGAGAACCTCATCCGCGCCGGTATCCCCGTGATCACCTCGCAGTCCTTCCTCAAGGAGGAGCTGACGGGGGCGGGTTACGGCACCGCCGGCCATCTGATGACCGTGATCGGCTTCACGGCCCAGGGCGATGTGATCGCCAATGACCCCGCCTCGCCGGACAACCCCGCCGTACGCCGGGTCTACCGGCGCTCCGAGTGGGAGACGATCTGGCTCAGGACCAAGCGGTACAACGCCTCCGGCAAGGTGGCCTCCGGCACGGGCGGTGTCTGCTACGTCTACTGGCCCGCCACGCCGGACGCGGCCCAGCGCCGCGCCCTGCGGTCGGTGGGCCTGCTCTGACGCGTTGTTTCGGCGGGCGGCCGGAGGGACGGATCTCCTCCGGCCGCCCGGAGCGGCCCGGGACCGCTCTGCGATACTGCGGGCGATCGTGCGACAGACACCCCGTGGCAGCCGGAGATCCAGGACGCGAATGTGAATCGCAGCGAACAGCGTGGCACTTCCGAACGCTCCCAGGCCCGGCGCTCCGAACTCATCGCGACCGGCCGGAAGTTGTTCGCCGACACCTCGTACGACGCGCTGTCCATGGACGACATCGCCCAGCACGCCGGGGTCGCCAAGGGGCTGATCTACTACTACTTCAAGAACAAGCGCGGCTACTACCTCGCCATCGTCGAGGACTCGGTCACCGAACTCGTCTCGCTCGCCTCGGGCGGCGCCGAACTCCCGCGCACCCAGCGGGTACAGCGCACGGTCGAGGCGTATCTGCGCTTCGCCCAGTACAACGAGGCGGCGTACCGCACCATCATCACGGGCGGCGTCGGCTTCGACACCCAGGTCCAGGCGATCCGCGACGCCGTACGGACGGGGCTGGTCGCCACGGTCGCCCAGGGCGCGTACGGCCGCTCCGACATCCCGCCGATCGCCCGGCTCGCGCTGCTCGGCTGGCTCAGCAGCGTCGAGTGGCTCACGCTCGAATGGCTGGAGTACCAGCGCGACCTGCCGAGGGAGGTCCCGCGCGATCTGCTGGTACGGATGCTGCGCCACACCCTGAACACGATCGAGGAATTCTCCCCGGAGTGCCCCGCGCCACCGCCGGATCCCGACTGGCGCCCCGTCACCGGCCTGGACGAGAGCCATGAGGCTTCGCGGACATAAAAGTCGCCGGGGGCGGGGGCCGCTGAGGCTCCCCGCCCCCGACGGGCCGGTCGCGCGATCCCCTCGCGCGGCTTTTAGGTGATCGACTTGATCAGCTCACCGTCGGTGGTGTCCCCGCTCAGCTCCCAGAAGAAGGTGCCGCCCAGCCCCTGCTGGTTCTTGTACGCCATCTTCCCGGCGATGGTGGCGGGGGTGTCGTAGCTCCACCACTGGTTACCGCAGAAGGCGTACGCGGTGCCGCCGACCGTGCCGTTCGCCGGGCAGGAGGTCTTCAGGATCTTGTAGTCCTCGATGCCCGCCTCGTACTTCCCCGGTGCCGCGCCCGTCGCGCTGCCGCCCGGCTCCTTCTGGGTCACGCCCGTCCAGCCCCGCCCGTAGAAGCCGATGCCCAGCAGCAGCTTCTCGGCCGGGACCCCGAGCCCCTTGAGCTTGGTGATGGCCGCGTCGGAGTTGAAGCCCTCGGTCGGGATACCCGGGTAGGACGTGAGCGGCGAGTGCGGGGCGGTGGGGCCCTGTGCCGCGAACGCGCCGAAGAAGTCGTAGGTCATCGGGTTGTACCAGTCGAGGTACTGCGCGGCGCCCGCGTAGTCGGCGGCGTCGATCTTCCCGCCGTCCGAGCCGTCGGCGGTGATGGCCGCCGTCACCAGGTCGGAGCCGAACTCGGTACGCAGCGCGGACGCCAGGTTCCTGAACGCGTCGCGACCACTGCTGTCACAGGTCAGACCGCAGGCGTTGGGGTACTCCCAGTCGATGTCGATGCCGTCGAAGACATCGGCCCAGCGCGGGTCCTCCACCAGCGCGCGGCAGGACTGCGCGAACGCGGCCGGGTTCTTCGCCGCCTCGGTGAAGCCACCGGACCAGGACCAGCCGCCGAAGGACCAGATCACCTTGAGGCCGGGGTGCAGCGCCTTGAGCTTGCGCAGCTGATTGAAGTTGCCGCGCAGCGGCTGGTCCCAGGTGTCGGCGACGCCGTCGACGGACTGGTCGGCGGTGTACGCCTTCTCATAGTCGGCGTACGAGTCGCCGATCACGCACTTTCCGCCGGTGACATTGCCGAAGGCGTAGTTGATATGGGTGAGTTTGCCGGCTGACCCGGAGGTCTCGATGTTCTTGACGTGATAATTCCGGTCGTAGACGCCCCAGTTGGTGAAGTAGCCGATCACCTTGCTGCCTGCCGCGGCGGTGGTGGGGGCCTCACCGGCGGACGCGCTGCCCGCTCCGGAGAGCAGTGTCACGCCGAGGACGGCGGTACACGCGGCGGCGATCAGCGCGCGGATCCGGGCGCGGGGACGGTGGAGTCTGAGCACGGGATCTCCTCGTGGGGGAGGAAGAGCGAGTGGGGGGACAGCGAAGCCATGGCGTTGACTTGGCATGAACGCGAAATGCGTTGAGGTGGACGTTAGAAGGACTAGACCACTGAGGTCAATGGTGCGGACCAAGTTCCCACCAAGCCCGTTGCCCCCTCCCGCCGGTGACGAAAAGCGCCCGATCGGGCATACTCAACGCGCCACAGCCGCTGGTCAGCCGCTCCCGCGATCCGGAAGGGCAGCATCGGCTGGGCACCACTGCCGTCCGGGGGCACCCCCGGACTCCAGCCGGCGGCGCCGCCACACCCTGCGCGTGCGACCGCCGTAGCGCCCGACAGGGAGGAGAGCGCCGCCATGCCCGACCGCGCCCCGCAACCGGTGGAACGCCAGCTGCCCACCGAGGAGTCCCAGGACCTCGTCGCCCTCGTACGCGACATCATCCAGCGGGAGATCGCCCCCAAGGCGGCCGAGGAGGAGGACGCCGGGCACTTCCCGCGCGAACTCTTCACCCTCCTCTCGGCATCCGGACTGCTCGGCCTCCCCTACGACTCCGCCCACGGCGGCGGGGACCAGCCGTACGAGGTCTACCTCCAGGTACTCGAAGAGCTCGCCGCCGCCCGGCTCACCGTCGGCCTCGGCGTCAGCGTCCACTCGCTCGCCTGCCACGCCCTCGCCGGCTACGGAACCAAGGCCCAGCAGGCGGAGCACCTTCCCGCCATGCTCGGCGGCGGTCTCCTCGGGGCCTACTGTCTCTCCGAGCCCGCCTCGGGCTCCGACGCGGCCTCGCTCCGTACCAAGGCCGTACGGGACGGCGACGATTGGGTCATCACCGGCACCAAGGCGTGGATCACCCACGGCGGCATCGCGGACTTCTACACCGTGCTCGCCCGCACCGGCCAGGAGGGCGCCCGGGGTATCACCGCCTTCCTCGTCCCCGGCGACGCCCCGGGACTGAACGCGGCGCTGCCCGAGAAGAAGATGGGCATGAAGGGCTCACCCACCGCCCAACTCCACTTCGACGGCGTACGGGTGGCCGACGACCGCCGCCTCGGCGACGAGGGCCAGGGCTTCGCCATCGCGCTCTCCGCCCTCGATTCGGGCCGCCTCGGCATCGCCGCCTGTGCCATCGGCCTCGCCCAGGCGGCCCTGGACGAGGCCGTCGGATACGCCACGGGACGACAGCAGTTCGGCAGGCCCATCGCGGACTTCCAGGGGCTGCGCTTCCTGCTCGCCGACATGGCCACCAGGATCGAAGCCGGCCGCTCGCTCTACCTCGCCGCCGCCCGGCTGCGCGACGCGGGCCGCCCGTTCTCCCAACAGGCCGCCATGGCCAAGCTGTTCTGCACCGACGCCGCGATGCAGGTGACCATCGACGCCGTGCAGGTGCTCGGCGGCTACGGCTACACCGCGGACTTCCCGGTGGAGCGCTATATGCGTGAGGCGAAGGTGCTCCAGATCGTCGAAGGCACCAACCAGATCCAGCGCATGGTGATCGCCCGTCATCTGACGGGCCCGGAAACCCGCTGACCGGAACACCTCCGCGCGCACACCGACGGTCCGTCGGCGTGCGCGCCGAGGGGGAGTTACGCCGCGTACCGCTGGAGGGCCGGCACCTTGAACGGACGTGAGCCGGGACCGCCGACGTGCGAGAACGGCTGCGTCCGCCAGTCGAGCCCCTGCGGCAGCGTCAGCAGCAGGGCGGTGTCCTGCTCCTGAGCCTCGGACGACGCGTCAGCGGCCGGAGCCTCCGACGCCGAACGGCCCGTACCGGCACACACCGAGAGCACGAACGGATTCCACGGCGAGGGGCACAGCGCGTGCTCCGGCAGGACATCCTCGTCCGCCAGCAGCGCGATTGGCTGCGCACAGTCCGGGCAGACGACCCGGTACATCTCGAAGGTGTCGTAGAAGTCGAGCTCGTCGGCGTCGACGAGTTCAACGGGCTCCGGTTCGGTGCGTCCGGCGCGCTTCAGGCTCTGCATGGAGACATTCCCCCTCGGGTGGGCCGACCAGACTCTCGTGGTCTCGACCACAGCAAGCAATTCCCGTCGCGCGAGCCAGGTAACCGTAAGGTCTCGACGGACCCGCCCAAGAGCCTGTGGTCTTCGTCACACGACCCCCCGTGCGCGCCTTCGGCTCACTCCCGACTGTGCTGGAAGCGGCCCGGGGCAATAGGTTGATCCGTATGGAGGAGCTGGATCGTCAGATCGTGGAATTGCTTGTCAAGGACGGCCGGATGAGCTACACCGACCTGGGCAAGGCCACCGGCCTGTCCACTTCGGCGGTGCATCAGCGCGTACGCCGGCTGGAGCAGCGAGGTGTCATCCGCGGTTACGCCGCGGTGGTCGACCCGGAGGAGGTCGGCCTCCCGCTGACCGCGTTCATCTCGGTCAAACCGTTCGACCCCAGCGCCCCCGACGACATCGCGGACCGACTGGCCGAGATCCCGGAGATCGAGGCGTGCCACAGCGTGGCGGGCGACGAGAACTACATCCTCAAGGTCCGGGTGGCGACCCCCCTGGCCCTGGAACACCTGCTCACCCGCATCCGCAGCCTGGCCGGCGTCTCCACCCGTACGACGGTGGTGCTCTCCACCGCTTACGAGTCCCGCCCGCCGACGTTCTGAGGGGCGTCCTCCGGCACCCGCGCCGGAGGACCCCGCACAACCGGTACCCGCGCCCCGGCGCACCCCGCCCCCCCCGGCACCCGCGGCAGCACACCCCGCGCCCCCGCCCCACGCCGCCCCGCGCGACACTGTCCGCATGACCAACCGCACCGCCCCCGACTCCCGCACCGCCTCGCACCACCACCGCACCACCCTCCTCCGCCGCGGCGAAGTCCACAGCCCCGCCGACCCCTTCGCCACCGCCATGGTCGTAGAACGCGGCCACATCGCCTGGGTGGGCTCCGAAGGCGCCGCCGACTCCTTCGTCTCCGGTGTCGACGAGGTGATCGATCTCGACGGCGCGCTCGTCACCCCCGCGTTCACCGACGCCCATGTGCACGCCACCGCCACCGGCCTCGCCCTCACCGGTCTCGATCTGTCCGGCGCCCGCACCCTGGCGGAGGCGCTGAACCTCGTACGGGACCATCGCACCGCCCACCCCGGTGACCGGATCCTGCTCGGCCACGGCTGGGACTCCGCGCGCTGGCCCGAGCAGCGCCCCCCGTCCCGCGCCGAGCTCGATGACGCGGCCGGCGGCCGGCCGCTCTATCTGACGCGGATCGATGTGCACTCGGCCGTCGTGACCACCGCCCTGCTCGATCTGGTCCCCGGCGTCACCGCACTGACCGGCTATCACCCGGACTCGCCGCTGACGGCCGCCGCCCACCACGCCGTGCGCGCCGCCGCCCACGGGTCGGTCAGCGCCCGCCAGCGCACCGAGGCGCAGCGCGCGGCCCGGGAGCGGGCCGCGTCGATCGGAATCGGCGCGCTCCACGAGTGCGGCGGCCCGGAGATCTCCGACGAGGAGGACTTCACCGCGCTCCTGCGACTGGCCGAGGACGAGCCGGGGCCCCGGATCCATGGGTACTGGGCCGAACGGATCACTGACGAGAAGGGCGCCCGCCGTGTCCAGGAGCTGGGCGCGGCCGGGGCCGCGGGTGATCTCTTCGTCGACGGCTCCCTCGGCTCCCACACCGCCGCCCTGCACGAGCCCTACGCGGACGCCGCCCACACCGGTGCCGCCCAGCTCGACGCGGCCGCGGTCGCGGCCCATGTCGCCCTCTGCACCGAGGCCGGGCTCCAGGCCGGATTCCACGCCATCGGCGACGCGGCGATCAGCACCGTGGTCGAGGGGGTACGCGCCGCCGCCGAGCGCCTGGGCCTGGCCCGTATCAGGGGAGCGAGGCACCGGGTCGAGCATGCCGAGATGCTCACCCCGGCGACCATCGCGGCCTTCGCGGAGCTGGGACTCACCGCCTCCGTGCAGCCCGTCTTCGACGCCCTCTGGGGCGGTGCGGACGGTATGTACGCCCAGCGGCTGGGCGCCGACCGGGCCCGTACCCTCAATCCGTACGCCGCCCTGCTGCGCGCCGGTGTCCCGCTGGCCTTCGGCTCCGACAGCCCCGTCACCCCGCTGGATCCCTGGGGCACGGTCAGGGCCGCCGCCTTCCACCGCACCCCCGAACACCGGATCTCCGTGCGAGCGGCCTTCACCGCCCATACCCGTGGCGGTCGGCGGGCCATGGGCCGTGACGACGCGGGCACGCTCGTGCCCGGCGCCCCCGCCGACTACGCCGTATGGCGAACGGAGGAGCTGGTGGTCCAGGCCCCCGACGACCGGGTGGCCCGCTGGTCCACCGATCCGCGTTCGGGGACACCGGGCCTGCCGGATCTGACGCCCGGCCGCCCGCTGCCCGAATGTCTGCGGACCGTCGTCGGCGGACAAACGGTCTTCCTGCGACCGAACGAGTGACGTACGGACATTTCGTATCGCGGCCCGATCTCCGCCGGCCTCTGCCGCGACCTGCGGATCTTCCCCACTGACCTGGCGATTTGGGTCAACGCCGCAGGTCAAACGACTATTGACAGTAAGCAGCCACCGGCGGGTAGGTTCGGCCGGGTCCACCACAGGACGTCCGTCCGGCAACCTCCACGCAGTCGTCAACGCCACTGGGTCATGGGGTGGTGTGCCGCACCGGCGCACCGCCACTGGGAGCCAGGTCCAGCAGTCGCGTCTCGGGGGCGAGGGAAGGTTTCAGCCGGTCGGCGGGTGCGACCCCGGATGGGGCCCGGCGTTCAGTAGACAACGGCTTTCGGTCGACCCGCAGCCAGCGGGTCCCAGGTCGGCCCGAAGGACGCCGGGTCCCGATCCGCAGTACGCGTTTCCCCCGTTCCCCTCCGTTTCCCCGGGGTTTCCCTGACGCGGGACGGGTTCCGTAACAAGATCTCCGGTTCCGTCCGCCATCTCCGGACATCACCGCCCATCCCCACCGACACAGGGTCACCACGGTGGTCGTCGGCCACGGCGTGCTCGCTAAGCTGGGGCACCTGCGTACGGCGATTAAGGGGCAGCAGTGAACGACGGTGGCCAGAGGCGGTACGGCCCGCTCGGTACAGCCTTGGTGATCATCCCGACCTTCAACGAGGCCGAGAACATCAGGACCATCGTCACCCGCGTGCGCGCCGCGGTGCCGGCGGCCGACATCCTCATCGCCGACGACAACAGCCCCGACGGCACCGGCAAGATCGCGGATGAACTCGCCGCCGAGGACAGCCATGTCAAGGTCCTGCACCGCAGGGGCAAGGAAGGGCTCGGCGCCGCCTATCTGGCGGGCTTCCGCTGGGGGATCGCGCGCGACTACGGCGTCCTCGTCGAGATGGACGCCGACGGCTCCCACCAGCCCGAGGAACTGCCCCGGCTGCTGACCGCGCTCAAGGGCGCCGATCTGGTGCTCGGTTCGCGCTGGGTGCCGGGCGGCCGGGTCGTGAACTGGCCCAGGACCCGCGAGCTGATCTCCCGGGGCGGCAGCACCTACTCCCGTGTTCTGCTCGGAGTCCCGATCCGCGATGTCACCGGCGGCTACCGGGCGTTCCGCAAGGAGACCCTGGAGCGGCTGGGTCTCGACGCGGTCTCCTCCCAGGGCTACTGCTTCCAGGTCGATCTGGCCCGGCGCGCCATCGAGGCGGGCTGTCATGTGGTCGAGGTGCCCATCACCTTCGTGGAACGCGAGCTCGGCGACTCCAAGATGAGCAAGGACATCCTCGTCGAGGCGCTGTGGCGGGTCACGGCCTGGGGCGTCGAGTCCCGGACGAACCGGCTGCTCGGCCGGAAGTCCGCAGGACCCACCGGAAGCCGGTCCGCCGGAGCCGGGTCCACTGGAGCCGGGTCCACTGGCTCGGGGTCCGCCGGCTCGGGGGCCGCTGGAGGCGGGGCCACCGAGGCGCGGTCCGCCGAGGCCGGGTCGAGCGGAACCGGATCCGCCGGATCCGCTTGATCATTCCGCTCGTCCCCATACGCCATCCGGACGCTTCCCCAGGCACACTGGGAGTATGACGACCGCGCATTCGCCCCGGACCGTTCCCAAGCGCTCTCGCGCCCGCACCTTCGTCCCGCTGGGCATCGCGGCCTGGCTCGTGCTGGAGATCTGGCTGCTGACCGTGGTGGCCGACGTCGCGGGCGGGCTGACCGTCCTGCTGCTGCTCGTGGGCGCCGTCGTACTCGGCGCGGTGGTCATCAAGAGCGCCGGCCGCCGCGCCTTCCGCAATCTCACCGAGACCCTGCAACGACAGCAGCAGCGGCAGCCGGGTGACGCGCCCGAGACCGAGACCGGCACCGGCAGCACGGGCAACGGCTTCCTGATGCTCGGCGGCCTGCTGATCATGCTGCCGGGGCTGATCACCGACGTGCTGGGGCTCCTCCTGCTCATCCCGCCGGTACGGATGGCCCTCGGCCGGTACGCGGAGCGGTCGTTGGAGCGCCGGATGCGCGAGACGGCCGTGCCCGGCAGTCTCGGCGATGCCTTCCAGCAGGCCCGGATGCGCCGGCCCGATGGCAAGGTCGTCCAGGGCGAGGTCATCAAGCACGACGACGAGCCGGGGAGCCCGGGCCACCCCGGGGACGAGGGCCCGCGCCCGCCGCTCACCCCCTGAGGGACGCCAAAGCCGCGGGCCGCGTCACATGAGGAATGTGACGCGGCCCGCGGCTTTGGTGCTGTTCGCTTGTCGTGTGCGGTGGTTACGCGGTCAGGCGGACTTCCGGCTGTCCCGCGGATGCACGGCGATGTTCATGGCGCCGGAGCGCAGGACGGCCAGCCTCTCGGCCAGCACCTCCTCCAGCTCCTCGCGGGTGCGCCGCTCCATGAGCATGTCCCAGTGCGTGCGCGCAGGCTTGCCCTTCTTCTCTTCGGGGCCATCCCCGTCCACCAGGAGTGCCTGGGCGCCACACGCCTTGCACTCCCACTCCGGCGGAATTTCCGCCTCTACCGAGAACGGCATCTCAAATCGATGGCCGTTCTGGCATGCGTACTCCACCGCCTGGCGCGGGGCCAGATCGATGCCGCGGTCCGTCTCGTAGCTGGTAACCACGAGTCGCGTGCCGCGGAGAGCTCGCTCACTCATGAATCGTGCCTCCCGGGCTTGTCGCCCACAGGACAGGTGTCGCTGTCGTCGTCATTCCGGTCAACGCCCGGTCGGCGGTAAAGATTCCCGTCCGGGTCATGCGTCGCCCGTCTGTGCCGCTGGTCATTCCAGGATTGCGTACCCGCCGGCGCCCGGTTTGTCACATCTAACGGGAGATGTCACCCAGCGTTTTCCTATCTCGACTACGCAGTAACGGTCCGCCTGGCAGGCCAAACGCGTACACTACCGCCCTTTGACTTCAACGTCTAAATCCGTTCCGGTACGGGATTGCCCGCGGCGGCGATCGCCCGCCGTACGGGCACCCTCGCCAGCAGGACGAACCCGAGCGCGAAGAAGATCACCAGCGAGATGATCGCATCCCGGTAGCTCCCGGTGAGCTGGAACGCGAGTCCGAACACCAGGGGGCCCAGCCAGCTCAGGCCGCGGTCGCTCATCTCATACGCGGAGAAGTACTCGGCCTCCTTGCCGCTCGGCACCAGATGCGAGAAGAGCGACCGGGACAGCGCCTGGCTGCCGCCCAGGACCAGCCCGATCGCCGCCGCCAGCGCGTAGAACGCGACCGGTGCCCCGGACGGCAGGAAGTACCCCGCCGCGAGGATGACCGTCCAGACGGCCAGTGAGCCGAGAATCGTCCGCTTGGCCCCGTAGGACCTGGCCATTCGGCCCATCCCCAGTGCGCCCGCCACCGCGAGTATCTGCACCAGCAGTACGGCGGTGATCAAGGTCGTCTGGTCCAGGCCCAGCTCCTCGGAGCCATAGACCGAGGCCTGCGAGATGACCGTCTGGATGCCGTCGTTGTAGAGGAGATAGGCGAGCAGGAAGGACAGCGTCAGCGGATGGCGGCGCATGTCACGCAGCGTCGCGATCAGCTGCCGCCAGCCGGTGCCGACCGTACCCGCGCCGTCCCGCACCACCCGGCGGTCGCGCAGCCGGCGCAGCGGGACGAGCGTGAAGGCGCCCCACCAGACACCGGCCGAGGCCAGACAGATCCGTACGGCCGTCGACTCCGAGACACCGAAGGAATCATGGCCGGTGTAGAGCACGAGATTGAGGACGAGCACCAGCGCGCCCGAGGTGTAGCCGAACGCCCAGCCGCGCGAGGAGACGGCGTCGCGCTCATCGGGTCCGGCTATCTGCGGCAGATACGCGTTGTACAGCACCATCGAGACCGCCAGTGAGGCGTTCGCCACGATCAGCAGCAGCGCGCCCAGCAGATAGCGGTCGCCGTCGAGGAAGAACATGCCCGCCGTGGCGCCGGCCCCGAGGTACGCCGAGAGCGCGAGCAGCGGCTTCTTGCGTCCCGAACGGTCGGCGGCGGCGCCCACCAGCGGCATCACCACCACCGCCACCACGATGGAGAGGGAGACGGTGTACGCGAACACCGAGCCCGCGCGGATGGGGATGCCCAGTGGCCGGACAAAGCCGTCCGCGTCCGCCGCCGCCTTCGCCACCGACGTCAGATAGGGGCCGAGGAAGACCGTGAGCACACTCGTCGAATACACGGAGCACGCGAAGTCGTAGAAGTACCAGCCGCGCTGCTCGCGTCTGCGCTCCGACGCCCCGTCGGCCGACCCGTCGGCCCGGTCCACGGTGTCAGCGGTCACCGGCGCTTCCTCGCTCTCCCCGTAGCCTGCCCGGCAGTGCCGGATGTCCCCGGCGGACGCCGCGCCGCCCGGTCAATGCCAGGCTCCCCGCGCGGTCAACACCGCGCGCAACGTCTCCAGTTGATCAGTCATGATGCCATCCACACCGAGATCGAGGAGCGCCTCCATCCGATCCGGATCATTGACGGTCCAGACATGCACCTGGAGGCCGAGCGCGTGCGCCGTCCTCACGAAGCGCTCGTCGACCACCCGGATGCCGTTCTGGGACTCGGGGACCTGGGCGCAGACGGCGCCCCGCCGGACGGGGGCCGGGATGCCGTACGAGCGCAGCCGCAGGCCCAGCACGCCCCGTACGCCGTACGAGGTGGCGAGCCGGGGGCCCGCGAGACGGGCCGCGCCCGCCACTCGGGCCTCGGAGAAGGAGCCCACGCACACCCGGTCCCAGCTGTCGGTCCTGCGGATCAGCTCGACCAGGGGGAGCTGGGCGGGGGCGGCCTTGATGTCCACGTTCCAGTGCGCGTCGGGGAATTCTTCGAGCAGCTCCTCGAAGAGCGGCAGCGGCTCCTTCCCCGCCACCCTCGCCCGGCGCACGTCCTGCCAGGACAGCTCGGCGATCCGGCCGCGGGTGTCGGTCACCCGGTCCAGGGTCGCGTCGTGGAAGGCGACGAGCCGGCCGTCCGCCGTGGCGTGCACATCGGTCTCGAAGTAGCGGTATCCGAGCTCGGCGGCGCGGCGGAACGCGGCGGCGGTGTTCTCCAGGCCGTCCGCCGTGCCGCCGCGATGGGCGAATGGGATCGGGGTGGGCCGGTCCAGATAGGGGTGGGGTACGCGAGTCACCGCCGCAGTATGGCCTGTTCCGGTGACCCGGTGGCGACCACCGTGCTGCCGTTGTCCACCGCCGGGATGGCGAAGACACGCAGGAACAGCTGGGCGAGCGGGCCGATGGCCAGCGCGTAGGCGACCGTTCCGACCCCCACCGACCCGCCGAGGACGAATCCGGTGACGACGACCGCCACCTCGATGCCCGTACGGACGAGCCGGACCGAGCGGCCGGTCAGCCGGTGCAGCCCGGTCATCAGGCCGTCCCGGGGGCCGGGGCCGAAGCGGGCCGCGAGGTAGAGACCGGTGGCCACGCCGTTGAACACGATGCCCGCGATCAGCAGCGGGATACGGACGGCCAGGCCATGGCCTTCGGGGACGAGGGCGAGCGCGCCGTCCATGGCGATGCCCACGACGAAGACATTGGAGACCGTGCCGAGCCCCGGGCGCTGTCTGATCGGTATCCAGAACACCAGCACCACGGCGCCGACGATATCGAGACGACGCCCATCGTCAGCCCGGTCAGCTCCGCCAGCCCCTGGTGCAGCACACCCCATGGCTCCAGACCGAGGCCGCCGCGCACCAGCAGCGCCGCGCTTGCCCCGTACAGCGCGAGTCCCGCGTACAGCTGGAGCAGCCGCCGGGTCAGGTGGAGACCCCGGGGGCCGGAGGTAGTGGACATGCTGCTGCCCCCTGATGCGATGGTGGACTGATACGTGCCACTCTGTGGCGGGGTGGCGCATGCCAACCATGGCCAATTCGGGGAAGGTGGACTGATTTCCATGGCCCAGTGGACTTCTGCCGTGGGCGCGGCTCAGCTCGCCCGACAGCTCAAGACCCAGCGCGGGCCCGCCGGACCCGGCGCCCGCAGACCGCCCGCCTACCGGGCCCTCGCCGACGGCATCCGGCTGCTCGTCCTCGAAGGCCGCGTCCCCGTCGCCGCCCGGCTCCCCGCCGAGCGCGAGCTGGCGCTCGCCCTGACCGTGAGCCGTACGACCGTGGCCGCCGCGTACGAGGCGCTGCGCACCGAAGGATTCCTTGAGTCGCGCAGGGGCGCGGGCAGCTGGACGGCCGTCCCGGCGGGCAATCCGCTGCCCGCGCGCGGACTGGAACCGCTGCCGCCCGAGTCGCTGGGCTCGATGATCGATCTCGGCACCGCCGCGCTGCCCGCCCCCGAGCCCTGGCTCACCCGGGGAGTCCAGGGCGCGCTGGAGGAGCTGGCGCCGTACGCGCACACCCATGGCGACTATCCGGCGGGGCTGCCCGCCCTGCGGCGCATGCTCGCCGACCGCTATACCGAGCGCGGTATCCCGACCATGCCGGAGCAGATCATGGTCACCACCGGCGCGATGGGGGCGATCGACGCGATCTGCCATCTCTTCGCGGGCCGGGGCGAGCGGATCGCGGTGGAGTCACCGTCGTACGCCAATATCCTCCAGCTGATGCGCGAGGCGGGCGCGCGGCTGGTGCCCGTCGCCATGGCGGAGGGGCTGACCGGCTGGGATCTGGGGCGCTGGCGCCAGGTGCTCAGGGAGGCGGCCCCCCGGCTCGCCTATGTCGTCGCCGACTTCCACAATCCGACCGGCGCGCTGGCCGACGAGGACCAGCGGCGCCAGCTGGTCGACGCCGCGCGGTCGGCGGGCACGGTCCTTGTCGTCGACGAGACCATGTCCGAGCTGCGGCTGGACGCGGATCTCCGCATGCCGAGGCGGGTCTGCGCGTTCGACCCGGCGGGCAGCACGGTCATCACGGTCGGTTCGGCCAGCAAGGCGTTCTGGGCGGGGATGCGGATCGGCTGGGTCCGTGCCGCGCCGGATGTGATCCGGTCGCTGGTCTCCGCGCGCGCGTACGCCGACCTGGGCACCCCGGTGCTTGAGCAGCTCGCCGTCAACTGGCTGATGCGGACCGGCGGCTGGGAGGAGGCCGTCGCCCTGCGCAGGGCCCAGGCGCGGGAGAACCGCGACGCGCTGGTGGCGGCGGTACGCGAACAGCTGCCCGGCTGGGAGTTCGAGGTACCGGGCGGCGGGCTGACCCTGTGGGTACGTACCGGCGGACTGTCCGGATCACGCCTGGCGGAGGTCGGCGAACGGGTCGGCGTACGGGTGCCGTCGGGTCCCCGCTTCGGCGTCGACGGGGCGTTCGAGGGATACGTGCGGCTGCCGTTCACCGTGGGCGGCCCGGTCGCCGCCGAGGCGGCGACCCGGCTGGTGGCGGCGGTGCGGCTGGTGGAGAGCGGAGCGAGCACCGGCACGGACGCACCGCGCACCTTCGTCGCCTGACGGGCGTCCGAGCTCGGCGGGCGTCCGAGCCTGACGGGCGCCTGACGAGCGTCTGACGGGGCTGTCGCCCGAGGGGACTTCGGGCTCACTCGTCCAGGGGCCGCGCGTGCAGGGCCGCGCGTCAGCCCTCGGCGGGTACGGCGGCGCCGACCGGCCCAGGAGCCGGGACCCCCGCGCGCCCGTGGCCCGGCTCGCGCTCCTGGTCGGGGACGGACCGCGTGGCCCTGCGTTCCCCGACGGATTTGTCCTCGGCGGTCCGGTCGCCGCCGGACCCGGTGTCGACGGTCCGGTCCTCGACGGGCGCCGCGTCCGCCGGGGGGCGCTCCGGCAGCAGCCCGAGTACGGCGCGGCGGTGCGCCTCGCTCGTTCCGTCGTCGTACGGGTCGGGCGTCGCCGGGACCTGAAGCCTGAGCACCGGCCCGGTGCCGAGCCGCGCGTACCCCCGGCCGGGCGGGATCTCCGCCGGGGGTGTGGTGCGCGGCGGTGCGCCGAGCACCGCTTCGATCTGCGCGGGCGTGGCCGCCCCCAGGATCACCCGCGCACGGGTGTGGGTCAGTACGGCCTCGCCAAGCGTGTCCAGCGCGTCGAGCTGGTCGGCCACGACCACGGTCACATGGGCGGATCTGCCGTGCCGCAGCGGTACTTGGAGCAGTTCCCGGGGATCTGGCCGCCCCTCGGCGGCGGCCAGATGACCGAAGACGCTCGGCCGGTCCAGCAGGATCCACAGGGGTCGCTTGGTGTCCTCGGGAGCGGGATGACCCGACTGTCCGGCCCGGTTGGCGGCGATCAGCCTGCGCTCCGTCTCGCTGGCGGCCCATTCAAGACCGGCCAGCGCCCCGGCCAGTCCGCACTCCACGGCCAGCACGCCCGTACGCCCGGCCAGACAGCCGAACTCGCCGGTCCCGCCGCCCTCCACGATCAGGACCTCACCGTGCTGGGCGGCCTGGAGCGCCAGGGAGCGCAGCAGGCTGGTGGCGCCGCTGCCGGGGGGACCCATGACCAGCAGATGCGGCTCGGTGGAGCGGGGTCCCGTCCGCCAGAGCACCGGCGGCTCGTCCCGGCTCTCGCCGTTCACCACGACCGGGACGGTGCGCCGCACCACACAGTCGTCCGTGAAGCCGAGCACGGTCTCACCGGGGGCGCTGATGAAGCGCTGGGCCGCGATGGCGGTGGACAGCGCGGGTAGCACGGTGACCGTGAGCTCGTTGGCCTCCTCCTCCCACGCGAAGAGGTACTCGCGTCCGCGCCCGCACTTGGCCTGGAACAGCTGCTCGATCCGGGCGCGCACGTCGGGATCGCTGTCGGGGAAGTAGGGGGGATACCTCAGCTGGAGCCGGGTGAGCCGTCCGCCGGTGTCGAAGGCGTGGTCGTCGAACGCCGTACCCCACACGCCCCCGTGGGAGTAGAGCGGATTGGGGTCTTCCGGAACGGCGAAGTACGGCACCAGCGCCTCGTAGAGGGACTGGAGCCGCTTGATCTCCGTGTCGTCGGGTCCGGTCGGTACGGGAGTGGTGTCACGCCCCTTCCAGCCGGCGACGCCCATCAGCGCGATCAGACCGAGGAGCGGCCCGTACGGGATGAGCGCGACGACCAGAACGCAGGCCGCCACCAGGAACAGCGCGGGACCGCGCCGGTCCTTCGGGGTGCCGGCCCACTTCTGGCGTGCCGCGGCGGCCAGCATCCGCAGACCGCGGGAGACCGTGATCAGCGGATGGAGGACATCGGTGGCGCTGTCGGCGGCCGTGCGGGCCAGCTCGCGACTGCGGGCGATCTGGGCGCTGCCGCTGGTCAGAATGCGGGGGAGTGGTCGCCGGGCCACGTCTGTCTCCTGATGGTGCGGAAGGGGGCGGGCGGGCGTCAGAACTTGATCCCGCCGATCAGCCCGGCGAGGCTCGCGCCGCCGGCCGTGATGCTCGGCGCGATGGCCGTGCCCGCGAGATAGAAACCGAAGAGGGCGCAGACCATGGCGTGCGAGGCCTTGAGTCCGTCCTTGCGGAAGAAGAGGAAGACGATGATTCCGAGCAGCACCACACCTGACATCGACAGAATCATGAGAATTCTCCTGGTTTTGAGGGGACAGTCACCATGAGTTCTTCCAGGATCACCGAAAGTATCTATGCGATAAAAGGTGCAAATGAGTGAAATGCCAGGTATTTCACTGTGCTGGCCCAGGGAACGCGGTGGCGCCCGTGCGGGGCGCCGTCCGCAGTACCCTTTCGGTTTACTCGTACGGCCCCGAGGCCGTGCGGACCAGGTCAACGGCGTGCGAGCCGGCGTGCGAGCCGGCCTGAAAGGCGGTCCACCGATGAGTGAGACACCGGATCCCGAAGTGGTCGAGCTGGCCACCAAGGTCTTCGATCTGGCCCGGCGCGGTGAGACCGAGACGCTCGCGGCCTATGTCGACGCCGGTGTGCCCCCGAACCTCACCAATGACCGGGGCGACTCCCTCGTCATGCTCGCCGCGTACCACGGCCACGCCGAGACGGTGGAGGCGTTGATCGCGCGCGGCGCCGACGCCGGACGGGCCAACGACCGCGGTCAGACCCCGCTCGCCGGGGCTGTCTTCAAAGGCGAGGACGCCGTGATCCGCGCGCTGCTGGCCGGCGGCGCGGATCCATCCGGAGGAAACCCCTCCGCCGTGGATACCGCGCGAATGTTTGGGAAGACGGACCTTCTGGAGTTGTTCGGCGCTCAGTGATGCCCCGGGTGAGAGACGTCGTAAATGTGGTCGCGGTGGCGAAATGGCTGGGTCATCATGACGTCGGGCCCGCACCAACGGGTCACGGACGAGAGGCAGGGAAGATGGTCTGCATTAAGCGGAAGACGACGGTCGGCCGATCATGTCGCCGCACGGTCTAGGGCCAGAAGGGTGCCACGTTTCCCGGTCGCACCCCCGGTTGCGTCGACAGCTTGATGTGAGGCTTCCCCCATGTTCGATCCGGTCATAGCGCCGAGCGGCACTCTGCTGGGACTGTTGCAGAGAGGCCGCGGCGACGGCACGCTGCACGCGCTCGCGGCGCCCCGCGCCGAAGCGCTCGCCGCCCTCAATCACTGCGTACTGAACGACCCCCGCCACGACTGGCAGGTCGAGAACCGTTCGCTCTACTACGCACGCCTGTATCTGGATCTCCACGGTGGCCTCGACGCCATCGACCACCATCTCTTCCGGGCCGAGGACCACTTCGACACCGAGGAGTCCAGGACCGGGCTCGCGCTCGCCGTGCTCGGCCATCTCGCCGCGTACGGCAGGCACGACGCCCTCGACCTGCTCAGGCGATACGCGGCGACCGGCGCCAACTGGGCCTGGGCCCTGGACGAGCTGGCGCTGCGCGACGACGACCCGGGGCTGCGCTCCCTGGCCGTGCCGATCCTCGCCAGATTCCCGGCGGGACCCGAGGGCGACGCCGAACTGGCGTCGACCGTACGGGACGCCTTCGAACCCCGGCCCTGGCGGCTCTGGGCCGACGATCCACGGCCCTCGGTCGGCGCGCGGATCAGGGCCGCCCGTGAACAGGGGTCGTTCGACCGCTGGCAGCGGCAGCTGCGACCGAGCGGTCCGCGCCCCGGCTGGAGCGTGCGGGCCGTCTTCGACTGGGCGCAGCAGGCCCTGGAGCGCGGCACGGAGATGCACGGGCCCGCGGCCCGCTGCCTCACCGCCGTCGCCGGCCCCGACGACCGCCCGCTGATCGTCGAGGCCGCGCGCAACGGCCCCGACGGCGCGCGCTGCGCGGCCCTGCACTATCTCGCCGAGGTCCGTGACCCGGTCGTCCTCGATCTGATCGAAGCGGCGGCAGGCGGCCCGGACCGTACTGTCGCCGACGCCGCCGTCGCCGCCTTCGAGCGGATGTGCGGCGACGAGGCGGTCGACCGGGCCCGCGGCTGGGTGCACAGGCCCGACGCGCTCGGCGCGTCCGCCGCGGGGGTGCTCGCCTGCCGCGGCGGTACGAAGGACACCGCGCTGGTCCTCGGCGCGCTGCGGGAGGCCGTACGGGCCGAGGGCCCGGACGCCCAGCGGCTGTGGACCCTCGTCGACGGCGCGGGACGCCTCGGCATCGTCTGCGCCGCACCTGTGCTGCGCCATGTCTACCGCGAGACCGCCTCCTCGCATCTGCGCGGCCGGGCCGCGCGTGCGCTCGCCGCCACCGATCCCTCCTACGCCACCGGATTCGCCGTCGAATGCCTGTGGGACTGCGAGGAGACCACCCGGGAAGTGGCCGCGCTGCACGCCGAGACCGTGGACGCGCGCGTGGCGGAAAGGCTGCGGCGGCTGGCAGCCGATCCGGCCGAAGAGGCCGAGGTGCAGACCGCCGTACGCAGCAGGATGGGCCCGGACGCCGCCGCGCGGTGAGACCCGGCGGCCGTCGCCGCCCGCCG
This sequence comes from Streptomyces sp. NPDC094034, assembly GCF_040303865.1. Taxonomy (NCBI): domain Bacteria; kingdom Bacillati; phylum Actinomycetota; class Actinomycetes; order Kitasatosporales; family Streptomycetaceae; genus Streptomyces; species Streptomyces sp. NPDC094034. The sequence goes on from NZ_JBEOUD010000004.1 coordinate 236,858, forward strand.
TCGCGTACGGCCGGAAAGCTTCGCTCCGTAAGTCGGTCCGTACCGTCTGTGCGCCTTCGTCGTGTCCGGGGAACGTCCCGCGTCCAATGCTCACGGGACGTTCCCCACGCGGAAAGATCCACGTTGGCAGGGACACGTTCGGTGGGACGACAACACGGATATGCGTGTCGTCATTGTCACCGAATCCTTCCCGCCCGATGTCAACGGGGTGGCCCACTGCGCCCTCCAGACCGCCCGGCATCTCGTCGCCCGCGGTCATGAACCACTCGTCATCGCCCCGGCGGTCGCCGGTGATGCCGAGATCGACGCACCGTGCCCCGTGGTACGCGTGCCCTCACTCCCGCTGCCCGGTTATCCGCAGGTGCGGGTGGCGCTCCCCAGCAGGCGCATCGCCGCGGCCATCACCGCGCACCGCGCCGAAATCGTTCACCTGGCCGGGCCCTTCGTGCTCGGTGTACGCGGCATGACGGCCGCCGCCCGGCTCGGCGTCCCCGCCGTCGCCGTCTACCAGACCGACCTCGCGGGCTATGCCCGTACCTATGTGGGCGCGGGCGAGGCCGCCGCATGGCGACGGATCCGCGCCGTGCACTCCGCCGCCGATCTCACCCTCGCCCCGTCCAGCGCCGCCGCGAACGATCTCGCCGAGCACGGCATCCCCCGCGTACGCCTGTGGCCGCGAGGTGTCGACACCGAGCGGTTCCGGCCCGAACTGCGCGACGAGGAGCTGCGCCGACGCCTCGCGCCCAACGGGGAGCTGATCGTCGGCTATGTCGGCCGGCTGGCCCCCGAGAAGCATGTGGAACTCCTGGCCGGGGTCTGCCGGCTGCCCGGCGTCCGTGTCGTGATCGTAGGAGACGGCCCCAGCGAGACGTCGCTGCGCGGGGCGCTGCCCGGCGCGGTCTTCCTCGGCCGGTCGACGGGCGACGAACTGGCCAGGACCTTCGCCTCCTTCGACCTGTTCGCGCACACCGGTCCCTACGAGACGTTCTGCCAGACCGTGCAGGAGGCCATGGCCAGCGGGGTGCCGGTGATCGCGCCCGCCGCCGGCGGACCGCTCGACCTCGTCGACCACGGACGCACCGGACTGCTGGTCACCCCGCACGACACCGACGCCGTCACCGCGGCCGTGGAGGAACTCGCCCTCGCCCCCGCGCTCCGCGCGGCCTACGGACAGGCGGCGCGCACCACCGTCGAAGGCAGGACCTGGGCCGTCGTCGGGGACCAGCTGCTCGACCACTACACCGAGGTGCTCGGCGCCCGTACGGCGGTGGTCGCGTGAGTGGGCTGAAGATCGTACGACTGGCCAACTTCGTCACGCCCGCCTCGGGCGGACTGCGCACCGCGCTCCATGAGCTGGGCAGCGGCTATCTCGCGGCCGGGCACGAACCGGTGCTGATCGTGCCGGGGGAGCGGGAGTCCGACGAGGACACCTCGCAGGGGCGGGTGATCACCCTGCCGGGGCCTGAACTGCCCGGCACGGGCGGATACCGGGTGCTGGGCGCGCGGCGTCGGCTGCGGGAAGTGCTCGAACGTATCGGGCCCGACCGGCTCGAAGTCTCCGACCGCACCACCCTGCGCTGGACGGGGGAGTGGGCACGCCGCCATCGCATCCCGTCCGTGATGGTCTCCCACGAGACGGCGGACGGAGTGCTGCGCACCTGGGGCGTGCCCGGGGCCGCCGCGGCCCGCGCCGCCGACCGGCTCAATCTGCGCACCGCCTGGGCGTACTCGCGGATCGTCTGTACCACCGAGTGGGCGGAGCGGGAGTTCCTGCGGATCGGGGCCCGCAACGTGGTGCGCGCACCGCTCGGTGTCGATCTGCGCCGGTGCACGCCGGAGCGACGCAATGCCGAGCTGCGCTCCCGCTACGCGCGTCCGGAGGAAGCGCTGCTCGTACTCGGCTCCCGGCTGTCGGTGGAGAAGCGGCCGGGCACCGCGCTCGACGCGCTCGCCGAGCTGCGGGAGCGGGGCGTACCGGCGGTGCTGGTCGTCGCCGGTGACGGTCCGCTGCGGGCCGGGCTGGTCCGCCGGGCCCGCGCCGAACGGCTGCCCGCGCTCTTCCTCGGCCATGTCGCGGACCGCGGGGCGATGGCCGATCTCCAGGCCACCGCGGACGTCTGTCTGGCACCGGGACCGGCCGAGACCTTCGGGCTGTCGGCCCTGGAGGCGCTGGCCTGCGGTACACCGGTCGTCGCCAGCGCGTCGTCGGCGCTCCCCGAGGTGATCGGGGACGCGGGTATCGCGGCCCGGGACAACGCGGCGGCCTTCGCCGACGCCATCCAGGAGCTCATGGCCCGCTCCGAGGGGGCGCGCCGGGCCGCGGCCCGCTCCCGTGCCGAGCTCTTCAGCTGGGAGAACGCGGTCGCCGCCTTCCTGGCGGCCCACGACGTCCCGCTCGACGTATCGATGCTGAACAAGGTCCCGTCGCAGGTCCAGCAGGTTCACCACCCGGAGGGAGAGGCGAGATGACGACGGAGGCGGACAGAGGCGCACCGCCCGCGAAGGCGGCCCGGGACCAGGACCAGGAGCGGGACCACGTTCCGGATACCGCCGCGCCGCCGCGGGCGCTGCGGTACGCCGCTCTCGGTGACTCGCTCACCGCGGGGATCGGCGACCCCGTCGACGGCGGATGGCGCGGCTGGGCCGCGCTGCTCGGCGCCGGCGTGGGCGACCCCGGCACCGGCGTACGGTTCCACAACTTCGCCGTCAGCGGCGCGCTCACCCGGGATGTGGAGGAGAAGCAGACGCCCGCGGCCGTCTCCTTCGCCCCCGACATCGCCTCCGTCGTCGTCGGTGTCAACGACACCCTGCGCCGCGCCTTCGACATACAGGACCTCGCCCTGCGCCTCGACCGCGTCTGCGGCGCCCTCGCGGCGCGCGGCACCGTCCTGCTGACCACCTGTCTGCCCGACCCCGGGAGCATGCTCGGGCTGCCCGCGCCGCTCGCCATGCCCCTCGCCCGGCGGCAGCGCGCCGTCAACGCCGTCGTCCACGCCCTGGCCGCGCGCCATGACACCGTCCATCTGCACATGGCGGAGGCGTCCTGGGTCGCCGACCGGTCCCTGTGGAGCGCGGACCGGCTGCACCCCGCCGAGCGCGGGCACCGGATGATCGCCGCGCGCTTCCACGCGCTGCTCGCCGAACGGGGGCTGGCCCTCGGGCCCGAGCCCTCTCTTGAGACCGACCAGCTACCGCCCAGCCGCGCGGCCACACTGCTCTGGCTCGCCACCTCGGGCACCGGATGGGTGGCCCGCCGCTGCCGGGACCTCCTGCCAGAACTGCTGCGGCTCGCGGCCTACGAGGTGACGCACTGGGCCCGCGGCACCGGAGCCCGGCTCGATCTGCGCGCCGAAATCGCCCTCTCCCGGGCGCTCGCCGCGCTGTCTCCGGGCGCTCCCCTTGCCAGAATGGGGGAATGACCGGGCGCTGGGAATTCTGGATCGACCGGGGCGGCACCTTCACCGATGTGGTGGGCAGGCGCCCCGACGGAGAGCTGGTCACCCGGAAACTGCTCTCGCACCATCCGGAGAGATACCGGGACGCGGCGGTGGCCGGCATCCGTCTGCTGCTCGGCCTCGGTCCCGACGATCCGGTGCCGGCGGACCGGATCGATGTCGTCAAGATGGGGACGACCGTCGCCACCAACGCGCTCCTTGAGCGGCGCGGTGAGCCGACCGTCCTCCTCATCTCCGAGGGCTTCCGGGACGCCCTGCGGATCGCGTACCAGAACCGGCCCCGGCTGTTCGACCGCCATATCGTGCTGCCCGAGGCCGTCTACGAACGCGTCATCGAGGTCCCGGAACGCGTCGACGCGCACGGCGCCACCGTACGGCCGCTCGACACGGACACCGTCGCCGCCGCCCTCCGCACCGCCCACGAGGACGGCTTCCGCAGCGCCGCCGTCGTGCTGATGCACGGCTACCGACATCCCGCGCACGAGAGCGCCGTCGCCGACGCCGCGCGCGCCGCGGGCTTCACGCAGGTCAGCTGCTCCCATGAGGTCAGCCCGCTGATCAAGCTGGTACCGCGCGGCGACACCACCGTCGTCGACGCCTATCTCTCCCCGATCCTGCGCCGCTATGTCGACGAGATCGCCCGTGAACTCCAGGGCATCCGGCTGATGTTCATGCAGTCCAACGGCGGTCTGCGGGAGGCCGCGCACTTCCGTGGCAAGGACGCCGTGCTGTCGGGGCCGGCCGGCGGGGTCGTCGGGATGGCCCGTACGTCGGGACAGGCGGGCTTCCGCCGGGTCATCGGCTTCGACATGGGCGGCACCTCCACCGATGTCTCGCACTACGCGGGCGAGTTCGAGCGCGAACTCGGGACCCAGGTCGCCGGGGTGCGGATGCGCGCCCCCATGATGAACATCCACACCGTCGCGGCGGGCGGCGGGTCCGTGCTGCACTTCGACGGACAGCGCTACCGCGTCGGCCCCGACTCGGCGGGCGCCGTGCCGGGCCCCGCCTGCTACCGGCGCGGCGGCCCGCTCACCGTCACCGACGCGCAGGTGATGCTGGGCCGCGTCCAGCCGGCCCACTTCCCCGCCGTGTTCGGCCCCCACGGCGACCAGCCGCTGGACGTGGAGGTCGTACGGGAGCGCTTCGCGCGCCGGGCCGAGGAGGTACGCGAGGCCACCGGGGTCGGCCGCACCCCGGAGGAGGTCGCGGCCGGCTATCTGGAGATCGCCGTCCTGAACATGGCCAACGCCGTCAAGAAGATCTCCGTACAGCGCGGCCACGACATCACCCGCTACGCCCTCACCAGCTTCGGCGGCGCCGGCGGGCAGCACGCCTGCGCGGTCGCCGACGCGCTGGGCGTCGACACCGTGATCGTGCCGCCGCTCGCGGGTGTGCTCTCCGCGTACGGCATCGGGCTCGCCGACACCACCGCCATGCGGGAGCACTCCGTCGAGGCCGAGCTGACCGAACAGGCCCTGCGCCGGGTCCGTGAACTGTGCGATTCGCTCGCCGAGCGCACCCGCGCCGAGCTGCGCGCCGACTCCGTCCCGGACGAGGCCATCACCACCCGCGCGCGCGTGCTGCTGCGCTACGCGGGGACGGACGCGAGCCTGCCCGTACCCCTGGACGGAGTCGCGGCCATGACCGCGGCCTTCGTGGCCGAACACCTCGCGCGCTACGCCTTCACCATGGACAAACCGCTGGTGGTGGAGGCGGTATCGGTCGAGGCCGTCGGTACCTCGGGCCCGGGCGCCCCGTATACACCCGCGCCGTCCACCGGGATCGGCGCGAGCGAACCGTACGCGACCGTCGGGATGTTCACCGGCGGCCGGGTCCGGGACACCCCGCTGTACCGCCGCGAGGATCTGCGCGCGGGCGACACCGTGACCGGGCCCGCCGTGATCGCGGAGGCCGACGCCACGACCGTCGTCGAACCGGGCTGGCGCGCGGCCCCGGGCGAACGGGGCCATCTGCTGCTCACCCGCGTACAGCCACGCCCCACGCGGGTCGCGGTCGGCACGGACGTCGACCCCGTCCTGCTGGAGGTCTTCAACAACCTCTTCATGGCCATCGCCGAACAGATGGGCGTGCGCCTGGAGAACACCGCCCACTCCGTCAACATCAAGGAACGGCTGGACTTCTCCTGCGCGCTCTTCGACTCCGACGGCAATCTGATCGCCAACGCGCCCCATATCCCCGTCCATCTGGGATCGATGGGCGAATCCATCAAGGAAGTGCTCCGGCGCGACGAGGGCGCGCTGCGGCCCGGCGATGTGTACGCCATCAACGACCCGTACCACGGCGGCACCCATCTGCCCGATGTGACCGTCGTGACGCCCGTCTTCGACGAACAGGGCGAGACGCTGGAGTTCCTGGTGGCCTCGCGCGGCCACCACGCCGAGATCGGTGGCATCACCCCCGGCTCCATGCCCGCCTTCAGCACCACCATCGACGAGGAGGGCGTGCTCTTCGACAACTGGCTGCTCGTCAGGGACGGCCGGCTGCGCGAGGCCGAGACCAGGGACCTGCTCACCACCGCCCGCCACCCCTCCAGGGACCCCGACACCAATCTCGCCGATCTGCGTGCCCAGATCGCCGCGAACGAAAAGGGCATCGCCGAACTGCGCCGTATGACGGAGGAGTTCGGCACCGAGGTCGTGCAGGCGTACATGGGGCACGTACGGCGCAACGCCGAGGAGTCCGTACGCCGGATCGTCGCCGGGCTGCACGACGGCTCGTACCGCTACGAGACCGATGGAGGCGCGGTGATCGAGGTCGCGGTCCGCGTCGACCGGGAAGCGCGTGCCGCCGTCATCGACTTCACCGGCACCTCGCCCCAGCTGCCCGGCAACTTCAACGCGCCCAAGTCCGTGGTGATGGCGGCGGTGCTCTATGTCTTCCGCACACTCGTCGCCGATGACATCCCGCTCAACAGCGGCTGTCTGGAACCCCTGGACGTACGGGTACCGGAAGGATCGATGCTCGCGCCCGTCCCTCCCGCGGCGACCGTCGCGGGCAATGTCGAGACCTCGCAGGCCGTCACCGGCGCGCTGTACGCCGCCCTCGGAGTCCAGGCGGAGGGCTCGGGCACCATGAACAACCTCACCTTCGGCAATGACCGGGTGCAGTACTACGAGACCGTGGCCGGCGGCTCAGGCGCGGGCGACGGCTTCGACGGCGCGGACGCCGTACAGACCCATATGACCAACTCCCGGCTCACCGATCCGGAAGTACTGGAGTGGCGCTATCCGGTACGGGTCGACGCGTTCGCCGTGCGGGAGGGCAGCGGCGGCGCCGGCCACTGGCACGGCGGCGACGGCGTCGAACGGCGGCTGCGCTTCCTGGAACCGATGACGGTCACCCTGCTGACCGGCCACCGCCGGGTCCCGCCGTACGGCATGGCGGGTGGCGGACCCGGCGCGCTCGGGAGCAACGCGGTGGAGCGCGTCGACGGCACGGTCACGCGGCTGCGGGGCGTCGACTCCGCGGAGGTGGGCCCCGACGACGTACTGGTCATGCGGACGCCGGGCGGGGGCGGCTACGGGACGGTGCCCCGCTGACGCCGGGTCACTGCCCCTCGGGGGGCTTGCCCTCGGCGGACGCGACCTCGACCAGCTCGGCGCGGCCCCGTGCGTCGAGGCTGAGGATCGGGACGGCCTTGTCGCGCGGATTGCCGTTGCTCTGGAAGGAGATGAAGCCGCTCGCCCCGGCCACCCGCTGCGGTCCGTTCATCTGCTGGAACATCCGGCCCACCGTGCGTCCGGTCACCGCGCCGGGGCCGCTCGCCGCCATCCGTACACCCTCGGTCGCGGTCAGGACCGCGTCATGGGCCATGAGGTCCTGGCCGTCGTAGCGGTCGTCGCCGGGGAACCACTCGTCCAGCAGACCGCCCTGCTGGAAGTAGCGCGCGGAGTGTTCGGACACCCGCCCGGGATCGGCCCGCCACATGTCGCGGTGAGCCAGACCGGTGTAGAAGACCTGGACACCGGTCTCGACGGCGTGGGCGATCTGCTCCCGGTCCAGGTTCGAGGTGTCGTCACCGGCGAGGACCGTGAACGTGTGGTCCGTACAGCTGCGATTGGCCAGCGAATCGAGGAAGTTGGTGAGATGCCGGCCGCGGCCCGCGAAGTAGATGACCTGCGGCCGTGTGTCGCAGAGCTGCGCGGGGAAGAAGCGCAGCTCGTTCTTCCAGGCGCCACCGGGCACCGACGAGTCGAACGTCATCCGCTCCGCCACCAGCCGATGGCCGGTCTTCTCGTCGGGGAACGCCTCGGTGAAGGCGGTGCCCAGGGTGGCGGCGTACAGATTGGTCTTGGCGGCGTCCTGGACGACCACCGCCGTACGGAGCTCGGTGGACCGCTTCAGATAGGCCGCCGCGGCGTACGCCTCGTCGACATTGGTGGGCGAGACCCGCACGAAGTCGGTGATGCCCTGGATATTGGTGGCGGTCATGGTGCTGGCGACGGTGGCGAGGCCGCTCGTGGAAAGCTTCTTCAGCGCCGCCAGATTCCGGGCGGTGCTGGGGCCCAGACCGGTGACGGCCACCAGCTTGTCGGGGGAGTCCTTCCGGTCGATCAGCTCGTCCACGGTGTGTTCCCAGTGCGCCGAGTTGCTGCCGGAATTCGCGATCAGCAGCCGGATCTTGGGGGAGGAGGCGAGATCGCCGCGGTTGTGCCGGTACTGCGCGAGATAGGCGCCCTCCAGCTCATGGCGTACCGAGTCCTCGGAGTTGCTGTCGTCATTGGTGAGCGTGAAGGAGGTCAGATACGCGACGCTGACATACGGCTCCTTCTCGGCCTCTTTGCTGACCTCGTCGTTCTCGTGCTCGATCTTCTTCATCACCGCGGCGAGACGTTCCGTGAAGTGGTACGAGCCATCGGTGACACCGACGCACTCCCTGTCCTCGCCCCGCTCGACGACACCGTCGTCGCAGCGGGCCAGGGCGTCCCCGATCCAGCCGACGCCCAGCGGGACGGCCACCGCGAGTACGGCGACGACGACCACGCCGATCACCACGCGGCGCACGATGTGCAGCGGCCATTCGAGTCTGCGCATCCCACTCTCACCCCTCGCTCGTGGACGTCAGCGGATGGCGCCAGTGGCGGTAGCGCTCCGCCTCGTTGAACAGCGCCACGACATCGTTCCTGCGCAGCCGCGACAGCTGGTTGAACCCGTCGGCGATCAGATCGTTCAGCCGCATCCCGGGATCGGCGAGCGGATCGCTCCATATCCAGCGGGTGATGATCAACTCCCGGATCACCGCCGCGGTGGTGACCGCCTCACCGGGCTCGGCGGGCGCGAGCCCGGCGAGCAGATCCAGCGGACCGCCCGAGGAGACGAGCCGGTTGGGCGCCGCCGTGATCGCGTTGAACTCACTGATCCACTGCGCCGCGGGTACTCCGGGGAAGCGCCCGACCAGATACCCGGTCACCTCGTCGATCCGGCCCCAGGCCAGCCGGTGGTACATCTCCTGGACCGGGCGCCCCAGGGAGCGGAAGTGCTCGGCGAGGAGTTCGTGCACGGTGTCCCAGTCGTCGGGGCGCCGGGCCAGCCGCCACAGCAGCAGCCGTCGCGGCCAGGGGTGGAGAGCCGGAGTCACGCCTTCCGGACCGAGCAGCAGCCAGCGGGCCCGCATCTCGCCGAAGAGCGCGTCCCCGGGGCTGAGCACCCGCGTACCGATCGACAGATCACGCGCGGCGGCGCACTCGGCGAGCGTGGCGCGCCCCGGCTCGTCGATGCCCTGGAGCAGATGGTCGAGCGCGGCGTCGGCGAGCGTGATCGTCTCCTCGCCCTCGCGCAGCGTCCTGTCGGGCAGTCCGCGCAGCCAGCGGTCCTGCTCGGGGCCGTTCTCGGCCGGTACGCCGGAGTGCCGCAGCACCTCAAGGACCTGGTGCACCGCGCTCGGCAGCCCGCGGGTCAGCCGGTGCACAAAGGGCGCGAGGCGGGTGAAGGGCGCCAGATCCGGATGGCGGCGCAGCTCAAGCTCGATACGGATACGGACCTCGTCGAGGTTGAGGTCCCGCAGCCGCAGGGGATACCACCAGGTGTCGTCGCTGTCGCGGGTCGGCCGGTGCTCGCGCCAGTCCGTGAGCGAGGCCCGGTCCGGGCCGCGCAGCTGCCAGGGCCACTGATCGCCGGTGGCCGGACCCCAGCGGGGCAGCCAGCGGTTGGCGCTGGCCACGATGGTCAGCGGATCGCAGGAGAGCCCCGCCACCACGGCGTCGTCGTGCCGGGCGCGGATCAGCAGATCGAGGAAGCGACGGCCGTACTCCGAATGGGAGTTGTCGAGCAGCAGCAGATACGAGCGGGGCATGAACGAGTGGTCCGCGTTGCCCCGGAGATCCGCGAGGAACGCCGAGAACAGCACGCGGTCGAGTCGCTCCTCGTCCTCCGCGTCGCCGTCGTGCCGCCAGAGGTTGAGCTCGACCAGCGCCTCCCACGGGTCCTGGCTCCGGATCAGCGGATGGCCGCCGTACCACGCGGCGCTCGCGGTGAACTTACGGCCGGGCAGCCGGCGACGGCCGCGCCGCAGGGCGTCCCGCAGCAGCGCGAGCGCCGCGGTCGACGCGCCGTCAGGGGCTCCCACGGCGCCGCCCGCCACCTCGAAGAAGGCGGCCAGATAGTCGCCGTACCGCGCCTCGGCCCGCTCCTGGAACGCGTCCAGCTCCCGCCGGATGGTGCGCCGCCCCTCGGCCAGGCTGGTCATCCGCAGATCATGGTCGGAGGCGAGCAGCCCGAGGGTCAGCCGGGGGAAGTGGGAGCGGCGATACCGCGGCAGCTTCCGTTCGAGCTGCCGGGCGAGCAGCCCCAGGCCATAGCGCGGCAACAGCCCGTGCTCGGCGGCGAGATTGACATAGGCGAACGGGTTCTCGGGGCCGAACTGCTCCATCAGCGCGCTGTGCGCCTCGCTGGCCCCGCTGCCGCGCGGGCCCAGCAGCATCGTCACCGGCCGCTCCGCGGTGGGCGGCTGTCGCAGACACTCGTCGACGAGGGAGATGATCCCGTTACGGCCCCTGAGGCCCATGCGCACTCCGGACTCCGTCACGCGCATCAGCCCCCCCGAGCCATCCGCCCGGCACAAGTGGGGCGATGCCGTCAAGTCTACCGGAGGGCCTCACAACTACTCCTGATTTTACGGGGGTTGATGAGAAGTACCGGGGGAACGTGCCGGGATCGGGCCGCCTGTACGTCACCCGTCGGCCATGTTCAGGCCGCGCGACGGCCATCGTGGCTTCGCCCGGAGGACCGGTGCCGTACCACGAAGAACCGTACGGGCGTGCCCGGCGCGGCCTGTGCCGCCGCCGGGAGATCGGGCTCCGCCACGACCGCGATCACCGGATAGCCGCCGGTCGTCGGACGGTCGGCGAGGAAGACCAGCGGACGGCCGTCGGGCGGCACCTGCACGGCGCCCGTCACCATGCCCTCGCTCGGCAGTTCGGTGGCGACGGCACGCTCCAGGGGCGGGCCCTGCGTGCGCAGCCCGATCCGGTTGCTCGCCGCCGACACCCGGTAGACGCGCGTGGTCAGCGTGCGCAGGGCCGCGCTGGTGAACCAGTCGTCGCGCGGCCCGAGCCGTATCCGCAGCACCAGTTCGGCGGGCGGGGCCGGCGTGGGCACCCCGTCGACCGGCGCCGCGCGCCCCGTCACCGGGCCCAGCGGCAGGACCGTACCGTCACGCAGCGGAGCCGGCCCGAGACCCGACAGCAGATCCGTCGACCGGCTGCCGAGCACCGGCTCCACCGCCACCCCGCCGCCGAACGCCACATAACTCCGGACCCCGGAGACGACCCTCCCCACCTCCAGCAGCGCGCCCGCCGGAACCCGCACGGGAGCGCCCCAGGGGGCGGGGCGCCCGTCGACCAGGACGGGGCACGGCGCCCCGGTGACCGCCGCGGTCACGGCGCAACGCGGCCGTACCGCACAGCCGTCGAGCGTCGTCTCCAGCGCCGCGGCTCCCTCCGGATTGCCCACCAGCCGGTTGACCAGCCGCAGGGCGGGCGGATCGAGGGCCCCGGAGCGCGGCACTCCCAGATGGGCATGCCCGTACCGGCCGAGGTCCTGCACGGTGGTCAGCGCCCCTGACCGTACGACGGAGAGCGCCCGGTCCGTCATCGGTCGGCCGCCGTCGCCGTGGTCGTCGCCGTCGCCGTCGTCGCCGTCGCCGTCGCCGTCGCCGTCGTCGTCGCCGTGGTCGTGGTCGTCGCCGTGGTCGTTGTTGCGGTGGTCGCGGTGGTGATCGCTGTGGTGGTCGCCACGAAGCGCACCCGCGTCCCGGGCGCCAGCAGCGCCGCAGGCACCCGCTCCGGGTCCCACAGGACGGTGTCCGTCGTCCCGATCAGCTGCCAGCCGCCGGGTGAGGAGCGCGGATACACCCCGGTGTACGGGCCCGCGAGAGCGACCGAACCCGGGGGGACGGCGGTACGGGGAGTGGACCTGCGGGGTACGGCGTACCGCGCGGGCAGCCCGGTGAGATAGCCGAAGCCCGGCGCGAACCCGCAGAAGGCGACCCGGAATTCGGCCGCCGAGTGGATCCGCGCCACCTCCTCGGGCGGCACGCCCCACAGCGCGGCGACCTCCGCCAGATCCGGACCGTCGTAGCTGACCGGCAGTTCCACGGTGTCCGGCACCCGCGTGTCCGGTGCCTCGGACCGCCAGCCGTCCAGCCCCGCGGCGAAGCCCGCCGGATCCTCCAGCCCGTCGAGCAGTACGGTGCGTGCGGCGGGGACGATCTCCCGCACCGGCGGCAGGGCGCCCGCGGCGCGGCGGCGCAGCAACTCGGCGTGGAACGCCGCCGTCTCCTCGCCGTCGGCCAGTTCGACGAGGAGCGCCCGGTCGCCCATCGGCAGCGCCCTCATACGAAGGACTCCACCCGGACACCGGCGGCCTCCAGCCGACGGCGCACCCGGCGGGCGAGATCCACCGCGCCTGGGGTGTCGCCGTGCAGGCAGAGCGAGCGGGCGCGGACGCCGACGGGCCGTCCGTACAGGGAGGTCACCACGCCGAACCGGGCCATGGAGACCGACCGTTCCACCACCGTCGAGGCGTCCGTGATCACGGCGCCGTCCTGTCCGCGCGGCACGAGCGTGCCCTCCGAGGTGTATGCCCGGTCGGCGAACGCCTCGGTGAAGACGGGCAGTCCGGCCTTCTCCGCCACGTCATGGAGCAGGGAGCCGGGCAGCCCGAGCAGCGGCAGCCGCTCACCGGTCAGCAGGACACCCTCCACCACGGCCTCTGCCTGCTCGGCGTCATGGACGACTCTGTTGTAGAGGGCGCCGTGCGGTTTGACGTAGGAGACCCGGGCGCCCGCCGCCTTCGCGAACACCTCCAGCGCGCCGATCTGGTACGCGACCTCGGCGGCCAGCTCGTCCGCGGGCACCTCCATCGAGCGGCGGCCGAATCCGGCCAGATCGCGGTACGAGACCTGGGCGCCGATCCGGACCCCGCGCTCGGCGGCCCAGTCGCAGACCCGCCGCATGGTGGCCGCGTCCCCGGCATGGAAACCGCACGCCACATTGGCGCTCGTGACGACGGAGAGCAGTCCCTCGTCGTCGGTCAGCCGCCAGTGGCCGAAGCCCTCGCCGAGGTCGGCGTTGAGGTCGATGGACGCCCAGGTCATGGAGTCACCTTCCGATCGGCTCGGATACGAGCAGTTCGCGGCCACGGGTCTCGGGCAGCCCGATCAACGCGACCACCGCGAGACCGTAACCGACCGCTCCGAAGACCAGGGCACCCCCCACTCCCCAACTGGTCGCCAGGAAGCCGACGAGGGTGGGGAAGAGCGCGCCCACGGCCCGCCCGGTGTTGTAGGTGAAGCCCTGGCCCGTACCGCGCACCGCCGTCGGATACAGCTCGCTGAGGAACGAGCCGAAGCCGCTGAAGATGGCCGACATGCAGAAGCCGAGCGGGAATCCGAGGACGAGCAGCAGCCCGTCCGCCCCCGCCGGGATATTGATGTAGGCCAGGATGGCGACGGCGGACAGGACCGCGAAGATCGCGATGTTCTTCTTCCTGCCCAGCCGGTCGGTGAGATAGCCGCCGGTCAGATAGCCGACGAAGGCCCCGCTGATCAGGAAGGTCAGATAGCCGCCGGTGCCGACCACCGTGAGACCGCGTTCCGTCTTGAGATAGGTCGGCACCCACGTGGCGAGCGTGTAGTAGCCGCCCTGCACGCCGGTGGACAGCAGCGTCGCGAAGAACGTCGTACGCAGCAGATCCGCGCGGAAGATCGCGGTGAACGAGCCCTTCCGCGCGCTCTCGCGGCGCTGCGCGGCGGCCTCGGGCGCGTCGTGGACGTTCCGTCGTACGTAGACGATCAGCAGGGCCGGCAGCGCGCCCGTCCAGAACATCACGCGCCACGCGGTGTCCGCGTCGAGGAACTGGAAGACCAGCGTGTAGACGATGACCGCGAGCGCCCAGCCGGCCGCCCAGGCGCTCTGGACGGCGCCGAGCGTACGGCCGCGGTGCTTGCCGGAGGCGTACTCCGCGACGAGGATCGCGCCGACCGCCCACTCGCCGCCGAAGCCGAGCCCCTGGAGGGCGCGGAAGACCAGCAGCGTCTCGTAGTTGGGCGCGAATCCGCAGAGCACGGTGAAGACCGCGTAGGTGATGACGGTGATCATCAGGGCTTTGACCCGGCCGATGCGGTCGGCGAGCACCCCGGCGATCGCCCCGCCGATGGCCGAGACGACGAGGGTGACAGTGGTGAGCAGCCCCGTCTGGCCGCTGTCGAGGCTGAAGTACGCGGCGATCGCCACCATGGACAGCGGCAGCGTGAAGAAGTCGTACGAGTCCAGGCCGTAGCCGCCGAACGCGCCGGCGAATGCCCGGCGCCCCTGCGGCCCCAGGGCCCGCAGCCAGGCGAACGCGCCGGTGTCCTCGGGAGGTCCGTCCTTGCTCAGACGTGCTTGGGTGATGCTCATCTGCACCTCGCAGAAAGGGGAGTGTGCTGGGACCGTGAGCTGAGAAGACCGTAGGGGATTGTTCAACGATCCGACAAGACTCTTGTTGTTTCGTTCTTGCTTCTACGATGAGTCCGTACGCGAACGGAGACGGAAGAGGGCGCTGTGGCGACGAGCGGGACCGAACTCGGCGAGCTGGCGGACGACCGCCCCCTGCTGGGCCGTACCAGCACGGCGGAGCGGGTGGCGGACATCCTGCGCACGCGCGTCGCGGAGGGCTTCTTCCAGCCCGGCGAACGGCTCTCGGAGGAGTCCATCGGCAAGGCGCTGGTCGTCTCCCGCAACACGCTGCGCGAGGCGTTCCGGCTGCTCACGCACGAGCGGCTGCTCGTCCATGAACTCAACCGCGGGGTCTTCGTGCGGGTGCTCGCGGTCGAGGACGTCGAGGACATCTACCGCACGCGCCGACTGATCGAATGCGCCGTCGTACGCGGCCTCGGCAAACCCCCGTTCGCGCTCGACGGTCTGGAGAAGGCGGTCGCCAACGGCCGGCGCGCCGCCCGGGAGGGGCGCTGGAAGGGCGTCTCGACGGCGAACATCCACTTCCACCGTGAACTGGTCGCGCTGGCGGGCAGCGTACGCACCGACGAACTGATGAGCGCCGTGCTGGCCGAACTACGGCTCGCCTTCCACGTGGTGGACGACCCGCGCCTGCTGCACGAGCCGTACCTCGTACGGAACCAGCGACTTGTGGAGTCCCTGGGTTCCGGTGACAGGGAAGGCACCGAACGGATGCTCGCCACATATCTGGACGACTCGCGCGAGCAGCTTGTGGAGGTGTACGCGAGGCTCGTCGCCGACGACGAGACGGAGTGAGGCGGGACCGCTTCCGCACCGTTTGGCCCGTTGTCAGTGCGAGGACATAATCTGTGCAGCGTGACTTCGCCTGCCTCGACGGACTTCGTGCCGCCCCAGCTCAGCGCGGGGCCGCGACCCGCACAGGGCCCGGCCGCCGACGAAGGGCTCGCGCGGCGGCTGCGCGCGCTCGCCTGCACCGCGCCACTGCACGACCTGGACACCCGCAAGGCCAATCTCGCGGGTGAGTACTCCGTGTACGCGATGGCCGAGATCGCCCTCTCGGCCATCGACCTGGTCACGCTGAACATGGACTTCGACACCGGCGCCGACCATGAGCAGATCGTGTCCAGGCTGCTGCCACGCGTCGCCGCGCAGGCGCCCCGCCGCCCGGTCGCGGAGCATGAGCGGGTCGCCCGCTGGGTGCTGGAGAATCTGATCAACGTCGGCAGCGTGGACCGCGGATTCCGCGCGGTCTACGGCACGTTCGGCACCGACGGCGTCTACACCCGCAGGGACTACGACTTCAAGCTCATCGAAGAGGTCCCGGGACACGGCGGCGGTGTCTTCCTGCGGACCACCGACGAAGCGGTCAACGTCCTGGTCGGCGCGCTCGACACGGACGTCACCAGCGCGCAGATCGCCGCCGAGGTCAAGCTCGAAGTGCTGATCAACCGCGGCAGGCTGGCCGACGCCCAACTCGCCGCGGAACAGGCCAGATACCGCACCGTGCAGTACGCGGAAACGCTCCGCAGGACCCTGGAGGCGACCCGTCGCGATGTACGCGCGGTCGACTGGCTCAACGCCGTACCGGACCTGATCGACGAAGCCCTCGACCATGTCGCCGACCGGTACCGCCACGAGAACGCGATCCTGACCAATATCCGCAAGGCACGCGACGAGGCCGAGACCGGCGCGGACCCCAGGACCGCCGAGCACAAGCGGCGCGCGGCCGAGCTGGTCGACATCGTCAAGGACTGCATCCGCCGGCACACCCAGCTCCAGTCCCGGCTGCTGGAGGCGGGCCCGCTCTTCCGCGCGGAGCAGGACCGGCAGGCCTTCGCCAGGCCCACCGCCCACGCGGGCCTCGACCTGTACGGACAGCTGCTCGCCCCGCTGCTGCCGCTCCCCGTCGAGCGCGCCACCCCCGTGACAGACGCGTTCTTCGCCCATGGCACCGGCCTGCGCACGCCCGTCTCCGTCCGCGTCGGCGACCTGATCGACCTGCTGCTGACGCCACCGGTCGAGCGGGCACACCTGGGCGCGGAGATGCCGGAACCGGACCTGATCGCGACCCCGGACGACAGCCGCTTCAGCGAAGAGCAACTGGCGAGCGCGAAGGAACTGCTCACCCTGGAGCACGACGCCCCGCGCCGCCTCTCGGGCCTGCTGGCGGAGGCACGCCGCCGCGATCCCGAACTGCCCTACCTGGTGGCCCTGCTGGCCATCCACGCGGCGAGCCCGCCGGTGGGGACGGCGTACCGGCAGGGCGAGGAGAGCCTGCTGTTCGCGGTGGACGACGGCACGCGGCTGGATGACTGGGAGTTCGGCGGGGCGGATCTGATCGTCGGCACGGTCCGCTTGGGCGCGGTGCGTTTCGGGGACGCGTGATGGTGGCCCGGGCCGGTTTCCGTACGCGGGTGACGGACCTCCGGGGCCCCGGCACCCGGACCGCGACGACGGCCCCGCACCCCCGCCGGACGGCGCGCCGCCCCGGCCCCCGGCACCAGCCGTACGAGACCGCGACCCGCACCCGCACAGCGCACCCGCACGAGGAGACACCGTGAGCGACCACCCCGCCGCGTGGGCCGAGACCGGCACCGACGCGACGGCCGAGACCGCGACGGCACCCGCGACCGCCGGCTCCGCCGGACACGTGACGCCCGCCGACGCCGCCGACGCCGCCCGCCTCGTCTCCTTCGGGCTCCAGCCCAAGCTGCTCCCCGCCCGCGACGCCGAGTACACCGAACTGCTCCGCCGCTACCGCGAAGACCCCGCCTTCGCCCGCGTCGCCGACGCCATCGCCACCGGCTTCGGCCTCGTCGTCCTGGAGGTCTCCCCCCGCGCCGGCATGGCCGTGACCGCGGGCGAGGACTCGGTGTTCGCGGTCCGGATGGGCGACTACGCCCGCCGCGCCGCCACCGACTCCGCCGACCGCTTCCTGCACGGCCTCGCCCATCTCGCCGTCGCGGCCATGGCCTTCCCCCGCCCCGCCGACCTCGCCGACGACGGATACATCGGCCGGATCACGGTCAACGGCGTCGACGCGTTCGTACGGCAGGCCTGCCGTCGGCTGGAGGAGCGTGCCGAGGAGGAGGGGGAGAACACCGACCCGTCCACCGGCGAGCCCGGACTGGAAGCGGCGTGGCGGATCTACGCGCGCCGCAGTGCCACGGGCGCGACCAAGGACGCTCGCAGGCTGGCCGGTTCCACCACCGGCATCGTCGGCAAGGCCGTCGCGTTCCTCACCGAGTCCGGTTTTCTCCAGCGCACCGGCGACGACGCCGGCGGCGCCTACCGCACCACCGCCCGCTACCAGCTCCAGGTCCGCGACATGGCGGGCCACGCGGCCATGGCCGAGCTGCTTGAGTTGGGCGTCGTCACCGTCACCGACGGCTCCGCCACCCTGCTGCCACCGCCCGAGGGCGACGATCTGGAGCTGGCCGCCGACGCCGGCCTGCCGTTCCACGCCTGAATCCGCCCAACCCCCCACCACGACGAGAGTCCCGCCATGTACGAGCTGTCCCGGGTCCGCCTCTACTCCATCGGCCCGGCCGGTGCGCGCTATGCCGACACCGTGCTCGATCTGCGCGGAGTGGGCGCGCCCGTGCCCCACCCCGCCCCTGCCCAGGCGGAGTTCTTCGAGGAGGAGCCGGTCGGCCCGCCGCGCCGCCCCGCCCCCGCGGGTGTGCTCTTCCTGGAGAACGGCGGCGGCAAGTCCGTGCTGCTCAAGCTGATCTTCTCGGTGATGCTGCCGGGACACCGCAATACGCTCGGCGGCGCCAGCTCCGGTGTGCTGCGCAAGTTCCTCCTCGCGGACGACTGCGGCCATGTCGCCTTGGAATGGCAGCACACGCTCACCGGTGAACTCGTGGTGGTCGGCAAGGCCAGTGAGTGGCGCGGCCGTCAGGTGTCCAACGATCCACGGAAGTTCGCCGAGGGCTGGTACTCCTTCCGGCCCGGCCCCGGGCTGAGCCTCGACGCGCTGCCCGTAGCGGAGTCCACCGCTGTCCGGTCGCCTGTGGAGGGTGCCTCGGGTGCCCGGGGGAGGCGGCGCACCATGAAGGGCTTCCGGGACGCCCTGACCGAGGCGGGCAAGTTCTATCCGCATCTGGACGTCCACTGGGAGGAGATCCACGACCGCTGGAACGAGCACCTCGGCGATCTGGGCCTCGACCCCGAACTCTTCCGCTACCAGCGCGAGATGAACGCCGACGAGGGCGAGGCGGCGGGGCTCTTCGCGGTCAAGAAGGACTCCGACTTCACCGATCTTCTGCTGCGGGCGGTCACCGACACCCGGGACACGGACGGGTTCGCGGATCTCGTCGGGGGGTTCGGCAACAAGCTCGGCCGCCGTGCCGAACTCACCGCGGAGCGCGACTTCACGGCCGGCTCGGTCGATCTGCTCGGCCGGATCGTCGAGGCGGCCGGCACCCGCGACCGCGCCCGCGACATCCACGCGGGCGCCGAGCGTCGCGCTCGTACGCTCGTACGGCGCCTCACGGCCCGCGCCGCCGAGGAGCGGGAGCGGGCCGCCGATCTCGCCCAGCGGGTGACCGCCGCCGCCCATACGGTGACCTCCGCCGAGCAGGAGCGCGCTCGCGGTGCGCTGATCGCGGCCGAACTGGCCTACCGGCACGCCTCGCTGGCCCTCACGGGGGCCGAGAAACGCGCCGCCGCGCAGCGGCGCGAGCTGACGGACGCCCGTACGCTGCACTCCGCCTGGCAGGCCGCCGAGGCCGTACTGCGCCACCGCGCCGCCGCCGACCGCTCCGCGCGTGTGGCCGTCGCCATCCGGGAGGCCGAGCGCGACGCCGCGCCCGCGCTGGCCGCGCGGGCCACCGCGGCGGCCGATCTCGTACGCGCGCTGGGCGCGGCCGCCGAGGACGGCGAGCGATGGGCGAACGAGGAGGAGGAGCGTTCCGCCGCGCTCCAGGAGTCGGGCGAGGCCGCCCACCGTGACGCGACCTCCGCCGCCACCGACGCACAGCGCGCCCGCAGCGAGGCCGGGCATCTGCGCCAGCGTCTCGCGGAGGTGGGACAGGAGACGGCCGAGGCGGTACGCGCGGGCTGGCTCGACGACACGGCGCCCGACGCGGATCCGGCCCGCGCCGCGCTGGCCGCGAGCGACGCGGAGAAGTCCGCGGTCGCGGGCTGGGACACCGCGCGCGAGGCCGCGCGCACCGCCGCCGACCGGGCCAGGGAGGCGGCCTCCGCCGAGTCCCGCGCCGAACTGGCCGCCGCCCGCGCCGCCGACGCCGCACAGGCCGCGGAGCACGCGTACGACGCGGAGCGCCGCGCGGCGGAGTCGATCGCCCAGGACGAACGGCTGGCCGGACTGCTCGGCCTGTCCGCGACGGCCGCGACCCCGGCCACGGTGGTCCCCGCTCCGCGCGACGGCACCGGCGACCGGGAGACGGACGCCCCGGCCGGGCGCACCTCCCGGCGTCCGGCCGAGGGGCCGCTGAGCCCCGAGGATCTCGACCGCTACGCCGACGAGCTGCGCGAACTGCTCGACCGGGGCATCGCCTCCGCCGAGCGGCAGCTCTTCGATCTGCGCACCGCCGCCGCCGACGACTCCCGTATCCTCGGCGCGCTCGGCGACGGCGGACTGTTGCCGCCCGGGCCCGACGTCCTCGCCACGGTCGAATACCTCGGGGAGCACGGCATCCCCGCCCTGCCCGGCTGGCGCTATCTGGCCCAGGCCGTCGACCCGGGCGACCACGCCGCGGTGCTGGCGGCGAGACCGGAGCTGGTCGACGGCGTCGTGATCACCGACCCGGCCTCGCACGCCCGTGCCCGCGACGCCCTCGCGGGCGCCGCCCTGCTGCCACGTTCGGCCGTCGCCGTGGGCACCGCCGCCGCGCTGCTGGCCCCCGTACCGGGCCCCGGCTCCGAAGGCCCGGGCGACAGCGGGGTGTTCTTCGTACCGCCGAACCCGGCCATGCACGATGAACACGCCGCCGACGAGGAACGCCAGGCGCTGCGCAGCCGGGCGGCGGCCCGCGACGAGGAGATCGGGGTGCTCGCGGCCCGGCTCACCGGCGACCGCTCGCTCGCCGCCCGGCTCGGCTCCTGGCGCGCCGACTGCCCGCCCGGCATGCTCCTGGAGCTGGCGGCCGCCGCCGGGGCGGCCGGGGAAACGGCCGAGACGGCCGCCGCGACCCTCGCCGAGGCCCGTACGGCCCGCGCCGAGGCGGACGAGGCCGCCGCGGACACCGCGCGGGTGCGCGACGAGCGACAGGAGGCCGCCCAGCGCGCCCGCCGCGCCGCCGACGCCCTGGCCGGTCTCGCGTTCCGGCTCCGGGAGCGCTCCGGATGGCAGGCGAAGCTGCGCGAACTGGCCGACGAAGCCGCCGAGTCCGAGGCGCGCGCTGCCGTATGCCTGGAGCGGGCGCGCGCCGCCGACGAGGACCGCAGGGCGGCGCAGCGGGCCGCCGACGACGCCCGCCGTACCGCCCGTGCCCTGCGCGCCGAACGCGCCGAGATCGCCGGCGCCCCGGAGAACATCCCCGCATCGGACGCGGACGCCCCGCGCGCCGCGCTGCCCGCCCTGCGCGAGGCCTACCGCGCCGCCTCCCAGCTCTACGAGAAGGTGGGCGTCGGCGCCGATCTGCGGGCCGAGCAGGCGCGCGCGGAGAGCGACGAGAGCGCCGCGCTCGCCGAGCTGGACCGGCTCACCAACAAGGTCCGTACCCGCGCCGCCCAGCTCCTCGAATCCACCGAAGGAGCCGACGGCCCGTCCCGGCAGGCAGCCGCCGCCCGCGCCGAGTCGCTCGTCCAGATGCTGGAGTCGCGCGCGTCCACCGCGAGCGAGCAGCTGGGCCGGTTCCGCGGCGAGGCCGAGCGGCTCGCCCCCGAGGACGGCGACGCGCACACCGAACTGCCCGCGGAGCTGGTTCCCGCCGACGCCGAGCAGGCGGGCACCCTGCTGCGTACGGCCACCACCGAACTGGCCGTACGGACCGACGCGCTGGAGACCGCGCGGGCCGCGCACGGCGAGCTGCTGTACGCGCACCGCGCCGCCGAGGACGGGGCGGGCGGCTTCGACGAGACAGCCGCCCTGCTGCGCGATCTGCTGCGCGGCGCGGCGGCCGACGAGCACGACCCGAGGCGCGGCGAGGAGGAGGCGCGGCCACCTGAGCCGTACCCCGGCACGCTGGAGGAGGCGCGGCACTCCGCGGCCGAGGCCCGCCGTTCACTGCGCGCCTGCGCGGCCGACCTCTCCGCGGCGGAAACCGGCGTACGGGAAGCCTGCGATGTGCTCGTACGGCACGCCAACGCCACCCGCTACGAACAGGTCCGCACCCCCGCCCGGCAACAGATCCGCGAACTGCCCGCGTCCGCGCTGCCCGAGCACGCCGCCGCGTGGGCCCAGGCGTTCGCGCCCCGGCTGCGCGTACTGACGGACGAGCTGGCGCAGTTGGAGCGCAACCGCGACTCGATCGTGGACCGGCTGCGCGGGCTGGTGGAGTCCGCGCTGACGACGCTCCGTTCGGCGCAGCGCCTCTCCCGGCTGCCCGAAGGGCTGGGGGAGTGGTCCGGCCAGGAGTTCCTGCGGATCCGCTTCGAGGAGCCGGACCGTACGACGCTCACCGAGCGGCTCGGCGAGGTCGTCGACGAGGCGACCCGCGCGGCCCTGAAGAAGAACTCCGATCTGCGCAGGGACGGAATGTCCCTGCTGCTGCGCGGGGTTCAGGCGGCGCTCCAGCCCAAGGGAGTCGCCGTCGAGATCCTCAAGCCCGATGCCGTACTGCGCGCCGAGCGGGTGCCGGTCGGACAGATGGGCGATGTCTTCTCCGGCGGTCAGCTGCTCACCGCCGCGATCGCCCTCTACTGCACGATGGCGGCCCTGCGCAGCAATGACAGGGGCCGTGACAAACACCGTCACGCGGGCACGCTCTTCCTCGACAATCCGATCGGCCGCGCCAACGCCACCTATCTGCTGGAACTCCAGCGCGCGGTCTCCGACGCCCTGGGGGTGCAGCTCCTCTACACCACGGGCCTGTTCGACACGACCGCGCTCGCCGAATTCCCGCTGGTCATCCGGTTGCGCAATGACGCGGATCTGCGAGCGGGGCTGAAATACATCAGCGTGGAGGAGCATCTGCGCCCCGGCCTGCCGGAGCAGGACCCGGACGGTGAGACCGTGCACGGCGAGATCACCGCGACACGGATGTTCAAACGGACGCCGGAGCCCGTCGCGGAGTAGCGGCACCGGCCGCGGGGACGCCGACTGCCTGAGCGTTGGCTGCCTGGAAGCCGGCCCCCGCCGCGCTCGTCTCCGGGGCACCGGCCGCGCCGTCGGTCGGGGCCCCGCGCCCTATGCCACCCCCTCCGCGGTCCGCGCTCCGCGCGGCCTCCCGCGCCGCGCGCCTGGCCCTGCGCCGCTCCCGGCGCAACTGACGCGCGGTGCTGCTCGGCACGGACACCACGCCGTTGCGCTGCTTCCACATCTGGCGCGTCACCCATACGTCCAGCACACCCCAGGTCGCCACCACGGTGGAGGCCACACTGCTCAACACCATCGGAAACGCCAGCCAGGAACCGGCGAGCGTACTGAGAAATGCGATCGTGGCCTGAATCAGTGTGACCGCGGCGATGATCACCGCGCGCACAGCGGCCGTTCTGACCGCGTCCGGCATGCGATACCGCTTCGCGGGCTCCTCGACCCAGAGCCCGCAGGACACCTCCGAGAGCCCCTCCGCCGACGCCGCACCACGCCGCTCATCCATCCCCATGGACCGTCACTCCCCACCCAAGTCCGTCTCAAGGGTGACTGCCCGGCTCACTCCGCTTCACGCCGGCCATGGCACCGAATGTGATACGCGAAACCGCCCGCAGTGCTCCCAACCAACCCCTGATCCCCGCACACAAGGACGAATGGGAGTGCCGGAAGATTCCCGGAACGATCGGCGAACATTGAGTTTCAGCCATCTGTTCCGGCCGGTTATCTACCGTCCCGTCTGCTCTTCGCCGCCCATGTCAAGGAAGCCAACTCGCCGAATACCAGGACAACTCATGATCAAGGTGCCAAGGGGCGGCCGAAAAACATCCGGATGTGTCTTCGAGTTGCTGGTGCGACAGTAGTAGGCTCGCGCCGTTTGTTGACGGAGAATCTTCCGCGACCGAGCGGGAGATCGAGCTGGGGGAGGCCATGCGCTTTCGCGGGAAATCCATCCGCCGGAAGATCGTGGCGCTGCTGCTCGTGCCGCTCGTCGCGCTGACCGTCCTCTGGGGACTGGCCACCACGCTCGCCGGCAGCCAGGCCAAGCAGCTCATCGACGTCAGACATGTCATCAAAACCGTCGGCAACCCCGTCGAGGAGTTGGTCGGTGTCCTCCAGAGTGAACGACGGCAGTCGCTCATCTTTCTGGCCGACCCCACGGCCGCGGACTCACTGATCGAACTCCGCGCCCGGCGCGGCGACACCGACCGGGCCCAGGCCGCGGTCGGCAAAGCCGAATCAGCGGTCCTCGACCGCATGGACGACATCTCCACCGAGCGGTACACCCGGCTCGTCGACTCCCTCGAAGGCCTCGGGCTGATGCGCCGCTCCGTGGACGAGTCCACGGTCACCCGCGAGAAGGCGCTCGCCTTCTACAACGGACTCGTCGACCCCGGCCACAACTTCCTTGCCTCTCTGTACGGACACGAGGACGTCGACGGCGACAACTGGGGCCGGGCGCTGATCGGATTCGACCGCGCACGGGAAATGCTCTCCCGCGAGGACGCGCTCGTCGCCTCCGCGCTGATCGCGCGCAGAATGACCCCCGAAGACGTCCGAGGCATCTCCGACCTGGTCGCCGGCCGCACGCTGCTCTACGAGACCAACCTCGCCGATCTGCCGCTGTCGGACCGCTCGACGCTCGAACAGTACTGGCGCACACCCGCCACGCTCGCGCTGCGCGAGGCGGAGAACCGTCTCATCGCGGCGGGCGCCACCGAGCGTCCGGAGGTCGACGCGAGTGCCTGGCAGCGGACGACGGCCTCGGTCCTTCAGGACCTGACCCGCGAGAGCGACGAGGCCACCGAGCTGTACCGGGCGCACATCGACCCCGTACGCACCGACATCTTCGTACGGGTCGGCTTCGCCGCCGCGCTCGGACTCATCGCCCTCCTCGTCTCCATCATCGTGTCCGTACGCGTCGGCCGTGATCTGATCCGCGACCTCTCCGCGCTTCGCAAGGAGGCCCACGAGGTCTCCGGCGTACGCCTGCCCAGCGTCATGCGCCGGCTCGCCGCGGGCGAACCGGTCGACGTGGAGACGGAGGCGCCGCGGCTCGACTACGAGAGGGACGAGGTCGGCCAGGTCGGCCAGGCACTCAACACGCTCCAGCGCGCCGCCGTCGAAGCGGCCGTGAAACAGGCCGACCTCCGCCGCGGTGTCTCCGAGGTGTTCGTCAACCTCGCCCGGCGCAACCAGGTCCTGCTCCACCGTCAGCTCACGCTCCTGGACACCATGGAGCGCCGTACGGAGGACACCGAGGAACTGGCCGACCTCTTCCGGCTCGACCACCTCACCACCCGTATGCGCCGGCACGCCGAGGGTCTGGTGATCCTCTCCGGAGCCGCACCCTCCCGGCAGTGGCGCAAGCCGGTCCAGCTCATGGACGTGGTGCGCGCGGCGGTCGCCGAGGTGGAGGACTACGAGCGCATCGAGGTCCGCAGGCTGCCGCGCATCGGCGTCGGCGGCCCCGCGGTCGCCGACCTCACCCATCTCATCGCCGAACTCCTGGAGAACGCCACGGTGTTCTCGCCCCCGCACACCGCGGTGCAGGTGCACGGCGAGCGGGTCGCCAACGGATTCACCCTGGAGATCCACGACCGCGGTCTCGGGATGGCCCCCGAAGTGCTGCTCGACGCGAATCTGCGGCTCGCCGAGACCCCCGAGTTCGAGCTGTCCGACACCGACCGCCTCGGGCTGTTCGTGGTCAGCCGGCTCGCCCAGCGGCAGAACGTGCGCGTCTCGCTCCAGCCCTCCCCGTACGGCGGGACCACCGCGATCGTGTTCCTGCCGGTCGCGCTGCTCACCGACGCGCCCGAGACCGAGGGCATCGGCTTCCGGCTCGACCGCAAGACCACCACCGAGCGTGGCCGCCATCGCGCCGACGGCACCGGCGGCGGCCGCCGCACCGCGCTCGCGCAGGTCCCCGCGGGACTGGGCAGCGACCCGTCCGTGCTCGACGGTCCGGTCGAACTCGAACCTCCGGTACGCGCTCTCGAAAGGGAGAGCGGACCGCTGCTCGGCGGAGGTGACGGCATCACCGATATCGACGACACGGAGAGCGAGCGCGGCGGACTGTTCCGCGCGCGGGAACATCTCCGCGACTCCAGTCTTGAGGCTCCGTACGTCGGTGACGACGCGCGCGACGCGTACGGCGGCCGGGACAGCGGCGACGCCCGTGACGGACGGCTGGGCCGTGATGACGCGCGCGGCCCCCGGGACGACACCAGGGACTTCCGCGACCGGCGCGACGGCCGCCCCGTCCAGCCGCGCGGCCGGCACGGGCATCCGCAGCGCCCGACGGACGCCACTGCGGGTCAGCCCGAGCGCCCGGTCGGACTGCCGCGCCGCAAGCCCCCGACCCTCGTCGTGGACCGCGGCCGGCGCGTGGACGAGCCGGGCCGCGCCATGCCCGCGGCGGCGCCGGATCCGGCCGCCGGCGGAACGGGCCGCACCTGGTCCGGCGTACCGGCACAGCCCACGCGCTCCTCGGCACAGGGCGGGCCGGCGTCCGACGGGCCGCCGGCCACGATCGACGGACTGCCCCGCCGGATTCGGCAGGCCAGTCTGGCACCGCAGTTGAAGGACACCGCTCAGGACCGTGGCACCGACCTCTCGCCCGCCACGGGCCAGGACGCCGAGCGGGACGCCGACGAAGTGCGCAGCCGCATGGCTTCGCTCCAGCGGGGCTGGCAGCGTGGCCGTCGGCAGAACGATGCCGAGGACTCCACCGGCCCCGGCGAGATACAAGGAACCACATCGGAGGGGGACGGTCGATGACCGCACCGAACGCCGCAGCACGCCACTCCATGGACCCCAACGCCGCCGGAGAGCTCAACTGGCTCCTCGACGAACTCGTGGACCGGGTCGCCAGCATCCGTAAAGCGGTGGTGCTCTCCGGTGACGGACTCGCCACCGGAACGTCCAAGGACCTCACGCGCGAGGACGGCGAGCACCTCGCCGCCGTCGCCTCCGGCTTCCACAGCCTCGCCAAGGGCGTGGGCCGGCACTTCGAGGCGGGCAAGGTCCGGCAGACCGTCGTGGAGCTGGACGACGCGTTCCTCTTCGTCACCGCGGCGGGCGACGGCAGCTGTCTGGCCGTCCTGTCCGACGCGGACTCCGACGTCGGGCAGGTGGCCTACGAGATGACGCTCATGGTCAAGCGGGTCGGCGTGCACCTGGGTACGGCGCCACGGACCGGCCTGCCCGCCGGAGGGTGAGCGGGCCCCGATGAGCGACGGAGATCAGGATCAGCAGCACTGGTTCGACGGCGAAGCCGGACCGGTAGTACGCCCGTACGCGATGACGCGCGGCCGCACCAGCAGCACGACGCGCCACCGGCTCGACCTGATCGCGCTCGTCGTCTGCGAACCTGCGGCCGGTGACCCCGGCCGGGACCAGACGCTCTCCCCCGAGCACGTGGAGATCGTCGAACGCTGCTTCACCAGCCCCCAGTCGATCGCCGAGCTGGCCGCGGGCCTTGACCTCCCCGTCGGGGTGGTCAGGGTCCTCGTCGGCGATCTGGTGGAGGACGAGATCGTGCATGTAACCCGTCCCGTTCCGCCGGCCGAACTACCGGACGTGAACATTCTCCGCGAGGTGATCAATGGTCTTCGGGCGCTCTAGCCACAGGCAGCGTCCGGCCGAACCGGTGACGCTGAAGATCCTGGTCGCCGGGGGCTTCGGAGTGGGCAAGACCACTCTCGTGGGCGCGGTCAGCGAGATCAGACCGCTCCGTACCGAAGAGGTGCTGAGCGAGGCCGGCCGGCCCGTCGACGACGTCGAAGGGGTCGCGGGCAAGACGACCACCACGGTCGCCATGGACTTCGGCCGGATCACCCTCCGCGACGACCTGGTGCTGTATGTCTTCGGTACCCCGGGCCAGGATCGCTTCTGGTTCCTCTGGGACGAGCTGGCCCAGGGCGCCCTGGGCGCCGTCGTGCTGGCCGACACCCGCCGCCTCGCGGACTCCTTCGCCGCCGTCGACTACTTCGAACGGCGCGGCATCCCGTTCACCGTCGCCGTCAACTGCTTCGAGGGCGCGGACCGCTTCCCGAGCGAGACCGTACGGTCGGCACTCGACCTCGACCCGGAGGTCCCGCTGGTGATGTGCGACGCGCGCGAACGCGAGTCCGTCAAGGAAGTGCTGGTGGCGGTCGTCGAGCACGCCATGACGCTGGCCGCGCGGCAGCGCGAGCACGCGGCCACGACCTGACCCGGCGCGTCAGGGGCGGTTCGCGGCCAGCCATTTGGCGGCGGTCTCCGCCAGCTCCCGGTCGCGGCCCGCCAGCATCATCCGGATCATCCGCGCGTCCCCGCGCAGCGACCAGGCCGGATGGCCGAAGGTGGCGGGGTTGTTCCCCTCGATGAGGAAGTGGGCGGGCCAGGCCGTCCCGTACCCGATCAGCGGCAGGGCCGCCACGTACCGCTTCCGTCCGCGCGCCAGACCGTACGCACTGACCGCGAGGCCGGTGAGCGTGCCGGTGAGATGGAGCCAGCGCGTCGCCGCCTTGGAGTGCATGGCGACGTAGTAGGGCCAGAACTCCTCGTACGAATCGAACGTCCGCGGCTCGACCGGCTGTCGCTCGTTCGTCTGCCGCTCGCTCGTCCGATGCTCATAGGTTCGCTGCGCCATAGGGGCACCGTAATGGCTTTCCCGCGAACCGGAAACGGGTTCGGCGCGTCCCACCAGGAGATGGCCGGCCGGAGCCCGCGGGGGTGGCCCCGGCCGGCCGTCGTGGATCCGTACCGCCGCCGCTCTCAGCTCCCGGTCACCGAACGCCACGCCACCGGGAAGTCGAAGTAGCTGTCCGGGAAGATCTCCGGCTTGTGTGTGAAGTGCCACCACTCCTCGGGCAGATTGGTGAACCCGACACCGGCCAGCGTCGACTTCAGAAGCCGCCGGTTCGCCCGCTGCTCGCCCTGGACGCGCGGATCGTCGGTGTGCGCGAGCGTGTCGAAACAGTCGAAGCCGGTCCCCATGTCGACGGAGTTGTCGGGGAACCGCGCGGCCTTGGGCCCGTAGCAGGGAGTGAGCTTCTCGCCCGGCAGGTACGGCCGCGTCGGCAGGGCCGGCAGCTTGACGAGCGTCAGATCGACGGTGCTGCCCCGGCTGTGTCCTGACTTCTCCGCGATGTAACCGTCCGCGAACAGCCGCGACTTGTCGACCCGCGGATAGAACTCCGGCTTCATGCGCTCGTCCTGGAGGTCCTCGGCCCACCGCACGAAGTGATCGACGGCCCGCTGCGGCCGGTAGCAGTCGTACACCTTCAGCGAGTAGCCCTGCCGCAGCAGCTTCGCCTGCGCGGCGCGCAGCGCCTCGGCGGTGGGGCGGGTGACGAGACAGACCGGCTGCCGGTAGCCGTCCACGGGCTCGCCCACGAAGTTGTGCGGCGTCAGGTAGCGCATTTCCTGGATGATCGTCGGCGCGACCGTGCGCAGGGCCACGAACTCCCTCGGCGCCACCGGCTCGGGCGTGGCCCGCGCGCCGGGTGCGGTGGCGGCGACCGTCAGCAGGGCGGCGGCGGAGGCGGCCAGGACGCGGAGTGCGGATATGAGACGTGTCATGGGCACCTTCGTCTATCAGCTCCGGCGACCGCAGGGAAGAGCGATCGGATACGGTCCGCGCGTGTCCGGTACAGTCCGCGCGTGTCCGAGTCCCAGAAGAAGCCCGCGGTGCCGCGTTCGCACTGCGGCAGCTGCGGAACGCCGTACCCGCCGGGAGCCCGCTGGCCCCGTACGTGCCCGGCCTGCGGTGCCACCGCCTATCTCAACCCGCTGCCCGTCGCCGTCGCGCTCCTGCCGGTGACCGACGAGAAGGGCACCGCGCTCGTCGTCATCACCCGCACCATCGAGCCCGCGTACGGAGGTCTCGCCCTCCCCGGCGGTTTCATCGACCACGGCGAGGACTGGCGGCACGCCGTCGTACGGGAGCTGAGGGAGGAGACCGGCATCGAGGCGGCGGCGCACGACGTACGGCTCGCCGACGCGCTCAGCTCTCCGGACGGCCATCTGCTGCTCTTCGGACTGCTTCCCGGGCTCCCGGCGGACCGGCTGCCACCCTCGGTCCCGACCGAGGAGACCGCGGGCTGGCAACTGCTGCGCGGCCCGGCCGAGCTGGCGTTCCCGCTGCACACGGACGCCGTACGGGCGTGGTTCGCGGGCCGCTACGGGACGGAGGGCACGGAGGACACGGAAGTACGTTCCTGAGCGCCGCACGTCACGGCCGACCGATCCGGTCCCCGCCCGCGAGCCCGCCTACCAGCCCCGCCCACAGGTCTCGCCAGTGGCCCGGCTCACCGTCCGCGCACCCGGACCGCCCACTCCGGCTCCACCGTGCCCCCGTCCGTCACCCGCGCCACCCGGACCTCGCCGTTCACCAGCCGCGAGGTGTAGCGCTCCACCTCCGCCTCCGCCTCCCCCGGCCCGTCGCCCGGGTCCCGTACCACCAGACCACCCCCCGAGCGCCCCGCGGCGGGCGCCCACACCTCCAGTTCCGGCCGGCCGTCCTCGCCCCGCACCGGAATCACCGAGCCCGCCCGCGCCAGGACGGGGATACGCGAGCGGGGCGCGTCCAGCAGCACCTGGCCGGGGCCCTCGTACGACTTCTCCGTGACCGTGTCGTACCACCGGCCGCGCGGCAGGCGCACCGTCCGCCGGTCCGTACCGCGTTCCAGCACGGGCGCCACCAACAGCGCGTCGCCGAGCAGGAACTCGTCCTCGCAGTTGCGCAGCGCCCGGTCCTCCGGCGCGCCCCACCACACAGGACGGACGTACGGCGCCCCGGTGAGCCGGGCCAGCTGAGCCAGCGTCACGAAGTACGGCCGCAGCCGCTCCCGCTCGTCCAGCGCGGCCCGTGCGTGTTCGAGTACCTCGGGGCCGAACTCCCACGGCTCCCTGCGCCCCGCGTCGATCGCCGCATGGGTACGGAACAGCGGCAGATACGCACCCAGCTGGAACCAGCGCAGATACAGCTCGGGGCCCGGACTCCCGTCGAAACCGCCCACGTCCGGACCCGAGTACGGCACGCCGCACAGCCCGAGACCCAGGACCAGCGAGAGCGACGCCCGCAACCCCGGCCAGCCGGTCGACACATCGCCTGACCACGTGCCGCCGTACCGCTGCATCCCGGCCCAGCCGGAGCGCGAGAAGAGAAAGGGCCGCTCGTCCGGCCGCAGTCGTCGCAGCCCTTCATAACCGGCGCGCGCCATGGTGAGTCCATACACATTGTGGGCCTCGCGGTGGTCTCCGCCCCTACCCTCCAGCTGATGCCTGGCCGAGCGCGGCAGGGTCGTGTCGCCGAACGGCGCGAAAGACACCGGCTCGTTCATGTCGTGCCACACCCCGGCGAACCCCTGCGCCAGCCGCTCCGCGTAGAGCCCGCCCCACCAGTCACGCACCGCCGGATCCGTGAAGTCCGGATACACGCACTCGCCGGGCCAGACGACCCCGCGCACCTCGTGCCCGCGCCCGTCCCGTACGAACGCGCCGGCCGGACCGACCGCGCGCCCGCTCTCGTACACCCCGTTTCCGTGCTCCGCCTTCACGGCCGGATCGACGATCGAGACCAGCCGGACCCCGTCCGCGCGCAACTTCTCGGCCAGACCGGGCAGATCGGGGAAGTGTTCGCGGTCCACGGTGAAAACCTGATGCGCGTCGTAGTGATCGATGTCGAGATGGAGCGCGGACAGCGGCAGCCCGCGCTCCCGGTACCCCGCGACCACTCGCCGCACCTCCCGCGCGCTGCCGAACCCCCAGCGCGCGTGCTGCGGCCCCAGCGCCCACGAAGGGGGAGGTACGGGCGCTCCGCTCAGCGCCGTCCAGCTGTGCAGCACCCGCGCGGGTGTACCGGTCACCACCCAGCAGCGCAGCGGCCCGCCGTCCATCCGCAACTCGCTCGTGCCCGGCCGGTCGTGCCCGGAGCCCGCGCCCTCCTCGCCTTCATGGAGGATGACCCGGCCGTCCCAGGAGTTGTCGTGGAACGCCAGATGCGTTCCGGCGTCGGCGACCACCAGCTGTACGGGCATCGTCACGTACAACGGGTCGTCGTCGGGGCCGAACGCGCTGCCCGGATCGGTGTTCCACAGCCGGTACGTGCCGTCCCTCAACCGGGGTCCGGAACCGCGCCCGCCCAGGCCGAAGAAGCGCGCGTCGGCGGACACCTCGGTCCGCTGCACCCAGCGCGCGGTCCCGCCCGCGACCGGCTCCCACCAGCGCGGCGGCAGCTCCCGGCGCAGCACGACACCACCCGGCGTACGGACCTCGATCCCGCCGTTGCGCGAGACCGCGACCGTCACCCGCTCCGACACGACCCGCCAGCCGCCGTCCGTGTCGGGTTCGAGCCCCGCCCGCGGATCCGGCTCCGGCGGCTCGTCGGCGAGCGCGTACGAGGGCAGCGGCTCCGCGCCGTCCCATCCCCAGAAGACGGCGCCGCCCACCATGACGCACACATGCAGCTCCGCGCGCGCGAACCGTACGGTGCCCCCACCGGGCAGTGGCTCGGCGCCCGTGACCGGCCCAGGCACCCGGGCCCGCTCGGGACCGCGTGGCGCCAGCTCCCTGGCATCCGTCCGCCGATGGCGCCAGGCCGACCGCACCGTGCGCAGCCCCCGCACCGAACCGAACAATTTTATCGAACGCACCAGTTCACGACCGTCCATGCTGCTCAGCCTGCCATCCGTCCGAAGCCTCGGATGCTCCGTTCAACTCCCGTTCACCTGTGGTGGGGGCACATATCTGCCTGGCAGACCATAGGGGAGCAACCCTGGTGTGAAAGACGATCACATGGCATTGTCCGTCTCGGTCGCATGCACGCGCACACCCCGCACATGCGCGCGGCCGACGCACACCAGCGTCGAGCACACCCAGCGTCGAGTGCACCAGCGTCGATCATCTCAGCGCCGAGTCAGCCCGGGAGCCGCACCATGACCGCAGCAGCAAGCCCCGCCCCCCTCTGGCAGCCGGGCCCCGACCGCATCGCCGCCGCCCGGATCACCCGCTTCCAGACCTGGGCCGCCGACCGGTACGGCGCCCCGGCAGAGGGCGGCTACGCCGCGCTGCACCGCTGGTCCGTCGATGAGCTCGACACCTTCTGGGCCGCCGTCGCCGACTGGTTCGACGTACGGTTCACCACCCCGTACCAGAAGGTCCTGGGGGACCGCACCATGCCCGGCGCCCAGTGGTTCCCCGGCGCCACCCTGAACTACGCGGAACACGCACTCCGTACCGCCGAGGACCCGGCACGCGCCCATGACCCGGCGCTCCTCCATGTCGATGAGACACACGAGGTGACTCAGGTCAGCTGGACCGAGCTGCGCCGCCAGGTGGTGGTACTCGCCGAGGAGCTGCGCGCCCTCGGCGTACGCCCCGGAGACCGTGTCAGCGGCTACCTCCCCAATATCCCGCAGGCCGTCACCGCACTGCTCGCCACCGCGGCTGTCGGCGGCGTCTGGACCTCCTGCGCCCCCGACTTCGGCGCCCGCAGCGTGCTGGACCGCTTCCAGCAGGTCGAACCCGTCGTCCTGTTCGCCGTCGACGGCTACCGCTACGGCGGAAAGGAGCACGACCGCACGGAGACCGTCGCCGAACTCCGGCGCGAACTGCCCACCCTGCGCGCCGTGGTGCATGTCCCGCTCCTCGGCACCCCCGCCCCCCAAGGCGCCCTGGAATGGGCGGACCTCACCGCCGGCACCGCGGCCGAAGCCACCCGGCCCGTCTTCGAACCGGTCCCCTTCGACCACCCCCTGTGGGTCCTCTACTCCTCCGGCACCACCGGTCTGCCCAAGGCGATCGTCCAGTCCCAGGGCGGAATCCTCCTGGAGCACTTCAAGCAGATCGGCCTGCACTGCGACCTCGGTCCCGACGACCGGTTCTTCTGGTACACCTCCACCGGCTGGATGATGTGGAACTTCCTCATCTCCGGTCTGCTCACCGGCACCACGATCGTGCTGTACGACGGCAGCCCCGGCTTCCCCGCCGTCGACGCCCAGTGGGCCATCGCGGAACGCACCGGCGCCACCCTCTTCGGCACCTCGGCGGCCTACGTCATGGCGTGCCGCAAGGCGGAGGCGCACCCGGGACGCGACCACGACCTCTCCCGCGTGAAGTGCGTCGCCACCACCGGTTCACCCCTGCCGCCCGACGGATTCCGCTGGCTCCACGACGAGGTGGCCGAAGACCTGTGGATCGCCTCCGTCAGCGGCGGCACCGACGTGTGCAGCTGCTTCGCGGGCGCCGTACCCACCCTCCCCGTCCATATCGGCGAACTCCAGGCCGCCTGTCTGGGGACGGACCTCCAGGCATGGGACCCGCAGGGCAGAGCCGTCATCGGCGAGGTCGGCGAACTCGTCGTCACCAACCCCATGCCGTCCATGCCGATCCGCTTCTGGAACGACCCCGACGGCAGCCGCTACCACGACAGCTACTTCGAGATGTATCCCGGCGTCTGGCGCCACGGCGACTGGATCACCCTCACCGACCGGGGCTCGGTCATCATCCACGGCCGCTCCGACTCCACCCTGAACCGGCAGGGCGTCCGCATGGGCTCCGCCGACATCTACGAAGCCGTCGAACGCCTCCCCGAGATCCGCGAATCCCTCGTCATCGGCCTGGAGGAGCCGGACGGCGGCTACTGGATGCCGCTCTTCGTCCATCTCGCCCCGGGCGCCGTCCTCGACGACACGCTCCGTGCCCGCGTCAAGGCGACGATCCGCGAACAGCTCTCGCCACGCCATGTGCCGGACGAGATCATCGAAGTCCCCGGAATCCCGCACACCCTGACCGGCAAGCGCATCGAAGTCCCGGTCAAACGCCTCCTCCAGGGCGCGGCGCTCGACAAGGCGGTCAACGCGGGGTCGGTGGACAACCTGGAACTCCTCCGCTTCTACGAGAACCTCGCCCGCGAGCGCCACTGACCGCGTTGTCAGACCCCATGGTTACGCTGAGTGAGCAATGATCAACCGTGCTCAGGGGGAGCCATGGCGCACACCGACCACAGCGACCGGACACCACAGCGGACACCACACGGGACGCTCAGAACCGCGCGGCGCGGACTGCGCCGCGAAGTCCCCAGCACCGTCGGCCTGCTGGCCGACGAGCAGGACTTCACCGCGATGCGGCGCTACCGCACCTTCACCTTCGACGACCACGCCGCCTATCTGCGAGGGATCGACGGACTGCTGAAATCCCTGGCGTCCCAGGGCGTCCACACCACCGTCGCCCTCTTCGACCCGGAGGAGTACGCCGAGTACTGCGCGGAATCGGGCCTCGACCCCGACACCGCTGACAGCCGCGGCCGCTTCACGGCCCGCATCCCCGGAAGCGGCGCCGCCATCGCCTACACCGGCCAGCCCATCGACAGCCTCGTCCCACAGCTCATCAGCACCGCGGTCCGCAGGGCCACCTGGGAGTACGCGACCACACTCCTCGCCGATCTCGGCGAGTGCGCCGACTGCGGGCAGGACATCGGGCGCGCGGCCTTCGACCGCGCCTCCCACCTGCTGCTCCGGCTACTCGAAGGAGCCGGCTCCGGCAGGCACCACCTCGTTTGCAGCGTCCCCGCCGTCGACGAGCGACTCCTCGCCGTCCTGCGCACCGAGCGCCCCGACAGCAGCCCCGACGACCCGGACACCAGCCCCGACGACCCGGACACCAGCCCCGACGCCCCGGACAACAGCTCCGAAGACAGCCCCGCCACCAACCCCAGGGGCCCTGGTGGCGCGCCCACCCGGCTCGACTCGTCCCAAGCCACCGAATTCGTGACCGTGCTGGCCGTCGGTATCGCCCTGGAGAGCGCCGGGGGAGTGGTGCTCCGTACGACCCGAGCCGACGACCCCGACCGGCTCCACGGCTGGCGCCTCCAGCGCGGCAGCCTCGTTCCGCTCACCGCCGGCGAGGTCTTCAGCGCCTACTGCACCGACGCGGAGACCGGAGAGCCGGTCTCTCCCGAATCCGGCGTGGAGTACTGCCCCGGATTCGACCTCGGCCCGGACGACACCGGGACCCATCACTGAACGGAGCCCACGACAGAGGGGCTTCCCGCCCTGCGCGGCGGGAAGCCCCTCCAGAACCCCGACCGGAATCCGGCCGTCTCGGCTCACTCTCCGGACAGCACCGCCAGCGCGGCCTTCCGCGCACCCTCGGCGGTGTCCGCGGCACGCGCGGCCGCGGCGGCACGCTCACACTGCGCCAGCGTGTGCTTCGCCAGAGTCGACCGTACGTACGGGATCGATGCCGCGCCCATCGACAGCGACGTCACACCCAGCCCGGTCAGCACACACGCGAGCAGCGGATCGGCGGCGGCCTCACCGCACACCCCACAGCTCTTGCCCTCGGCCTTGGCGCTCTCGGCCGACAGCGCCACCAGATCCAGCAGCGCCGGCTGCCACGGATCCTGGAGCCGGGACACCGCACCCACCTGCCGGTCGGCCGCGAAGGTGTACTGCGCCAGGTCATTGGTCCCCAGCGAAAGGAACTCGACCTCCTGAAGAATCGAGCGCGCCCGCAGAGCCGCCGACGGAATCTCCACCATGGCGCCGAACTTCGCGTGCAGCCCCGCCTCGCGACAGGCGTCCGCGAAGGCCTTCGCGTCCGTGCGGTCGGCCACCATCGGCGCCATGACCTCCAGATACACGGGCAGACCCTCGGCCGCCTTCGACAGCGCGGTCAGCTGCGTCCGCAGCACATCCGGATGATCCAGCAGACTCCGCAGACCACGCACACCGAGCGCCGGATTCGGCTCGTCGGCGGGCGTCAGGAAGTCCAGCGGCTTGTCCGCGCCGGCGTCCAGCACCCGCACGACGACCCGGCCCTCGGGGAACGCCTCAAGCACCGCGCGATACGCGGCGATCTGCTTCTCCTCCGACGGGGCCCGCTTGCTGTCGTCCAGGAACAGGAATTCCGTACGGAACAGCCCGACGCCCTCCGCACCCGCCTCGACGGCCGCCGGCACATCGGCGGGCCCGCCGACATTCGCGAGCAGCGGCACCTTGTGACCGTCCGACGTCGCACCCGGCCCGGTGGAGGCGGACAGCGCGGCCTTCCGCGCGGCGGCAGCCGCCTCAAGCTCGGCCCGCTTCTCGGCACTGGGCTCGACAAAGATCTCGCCCGTGCTGCCGTCCACCGCGATCACGGTGCCTTCGGCCAGCTCACCGGCGCCCGGCAGCGCGACAACGGCGGGCACCCCGAGCGCACGTGCCAGAATCGCGCTGTGACTCGTCGGCCCGCCCTCCTCGGTCACAAAGCCGAGAACCAACGTCGGGTCGAGCAACGCCGTATCGGCCGGCGCGAGATCACGCGCGATCAGTACATACGGCTCGTCACTGTCCGGTACGCCCGGCATCGGAACGCCCAGCAGCCGGGCGACGATACGATTCCGCACATCGTCCAGGTCCGCGACCCGCCCGGCCAGATACTCCCCGGCACCTGCGAGCAGCGCGCGATACGAGGCGAACGCGTCGTACACCCCGCGCTCGGCCGTGCTCCCGACGGCGATCCGCCGCTCCACATCGGCCATCAGCTCCGGGTCCTGCGCCATCAGCGCCTGGGCCTCAAGCACGGCCTGCGCCTCGCCGCCGGCCAGATTGCCGCGGGCGATCAGATCGGCCGACACCGCCTCGACGGCCTGGTGAGCACGCCCCTGTTCGCGCTCCGCGTCCTCCGCCGGGATCGACGTGGCCGGGGGCTCCAGCATCGCGGTCCCCATGTGCCGGACCTCGCCGATCGCCACTCCGTGGCTGACCCCGACGCCTCGCAGCGTTGTCTCCATTTCACCCGTCTCCGGTTATGCGGCGACCCGGTCGCCGCGCTGGATGTACGACGAGCGCACCGCGCCCGTCCCTGACATACGTCGACGGCGTCACTGCCAGCCGAAAAGCGCGTCGCCGGTCTTCACATCGCCGTCCTCGCGGAGACCGGAGAGGGAATCGGCGGTGGCCTCCAGCGCCACGACGGGACAGATGGGCGACTTGCCGGCCTCTTCCACGGTGGAGGGGTTCCAGCGCACCATGGCCTGTCCGCGCGTGACCGTGTCGCCCTTGTTGACGAGCAGCTCGAAGCCCTCGCCATTGAGCTGCACGGTGTCGATACCGAGGTGCGTCAGCACTCCGTGCCCGTCGGAGTCGACCACGACGAAGGCGTGCGGATGCAGGGAGACCACCACGCCATCCACCGGGGAAACGGCCTCGCCCGGCTCCCGTACGGGATCGATGGCCATCCCTGGCCCCACCATCGCACCGGCGAACACCGGGTCGGGTACAGCGGGCAATCCGATGGCGCGTCCGGCGAGCGGGGCCGTCACGGTGGTCATGGGAGCCTCCAGGGGCGGAGAAAAAGTACGGGCCGTCGTCACCGTCCGTGAGGGGGCGACGTGCTGTTCAGAAGGGTAAGTCATAGGAAGTGACGGTTCCGCGTGAGTGCTGTGGGTTGACGGGCCATGGGGCCACCGAAACCGATTTGCCTGCGTCGGCCGACCGCATGTACTGTCGTACTCCTGCCTGACCCCAACGCGACTTTGAGTCGGGGGTCGGCAGCATCTATCAAGCCTCGATCGCAACCCGGAATCCGCTTTAGCATGCCCGCGGAACGAGTGGTCGGGAAGAGCGAAAAGGCCTGATAGAGTTTGAAACACGAAATGCCGAAGGGAAAAGCCCGGAGGGACCGGAAACGGGACCAAAGGAAGCGTCCGTTCCTTGAGAACTCAACAGCGTGCCAAAAGTCAACGCCAGATATGTTGATACCCCGACCTGCCGGATGACCGGTGGGTTGAGGTTCCTTTGTAGTAAACACAGCGAGGACGCTGTGAACGGTCGGGACTATTCCTCCTGACTGTTCCGCTCTCGTGGTGTCAGCCGGATTACCGGCATACATTCACGGAGAGTTTGATCCTGGCTCAGGACGAACGCTGGCGGCGTGCTTAACACATGCAAGTCGAACGATGAAGCCTTTCGGGGTGGATTAGTGGCGAACGGGTGAGTAACACGTGGGCAATCTGCCCTTCACTCTGGGACAAGCCCTGGAAACGGGGTCTAATACCGGATAATACTTCTGCCTGCATGGGCGGGGGTTGAAAGCTCCGGCGGTGAAGGATGAGCCCGCGGCCTATCAGCTTGTTGGTGGGGTGATGGCCTACCAAGGCGACGACGGGTAGCCGGCCTGAGAGGGCGACCGGCCACACTGGGACTGAGACACGGCCCAGACTCCTACGGGAGGCAGCAGTGGGGAA